>JBBRCP010000015.1:0-27900 GCA_038204785.1 Erysipelotrichales bacterium | reverse complement strand
TTGTATAATTCACCTCTTTATAAGGGGTAATATGACGAATTGGTTGATGAATAAACAAGCTTAGATTTTACGTGTGCTAGCGCGTAAAATCAATTTCGGTTGGTAAATGATGGCTGTGCTATCTAATTTTCCTGTTTCTATACAATCAATCAAACACGCGCATGCATCATGAGAAACTTGTTTCATCGGCTGTTCGATCGTCGTAAGGGCTGGACTAACGATCGAACTAAAAATGATATTATCGAAACCTACAATCGAAATTTTCTCCGGTATCGCTATGTGATGGTTGAAACAGGCCTGGTAAACACCTAAGGCCATTAAGTCATTACTGGCGAATATCGCAGTGATTGGTTTTTTAAACACTTTCTCGGCTGCGATCAATCCGGATTCAACTCTGAAATCCCCCTCAATGATCCACTCAGATTCAACAGGAAGAAGGGCTTCGTCCATGGCCAAGCGATAGCCGGCAAGACGGTCTTGTGATACTTGTAGATGAAGCGGTCCGCAAATACACGCGATATGAGTATGGCCATTGTCAATCAAATGACGGGTAGCCAGATAACCACCATGGATTTGATCGACACTCAAGTTTTTTATATTGATTGACGTATAACTGCGATCGACGAAAATAAAAGGAATTTCAGACTGTCGTATTGCTACTTTAACTTGTTCTTCAATAACTGCATTCAGTTCGGCTGAACGAATCAAGATGATACCGGAAAGACCTTTACTTAAGAAAGACTGGATATAGTCGAATTCACTCGCAATCTTGTCTTGTGTATTTCCATAGATGACGGTATAACCTGCTTGTGAAGCTTCTTCTTCAACGTAGCGTCCGATTTCAGCGAAGAACACATTACTGATATCAGGGAGAATAAGCCCGATACTCTTCGTTTTACGGGTGACTAAACTTACCGCAATTTGATTCGGGCGATAGTTTAATGTTCGTGCTGTTTCAATAATCAGTTGTTTGGTCTTTTCTGATATTCGATTGTGTCGATGGTTGAGTACCAGAGATACTGCAGAGATCGATACCCCGCATTCGCGTGCGATGTCTTTTATTGTAATAGTCATGGATCACCTCAGGTAAAACGATTTACGTCTATATATTATCATGATAGCCTCAGTTATTCAAATAAATCTGATAGCGCTTACTTTGTCGTTGACAAGCGTGTAAACTACTAGTATCATAAAATCAGTAGATGTACAAAAAATGAATTTATAGAGATCGTCTTTTATTTTTAGTAGGTAGGTAAAACGATTTACCTAAAATCCACTACAATCAGAGGAAGAAAAAAATGAAACAAAAAATTACAGTTGTCGGAAGTATTAATGCCGATCTCGTCACCCGCTGTTCACGATTTCCGGTACCGGGAGAAACACTGATCGGTGAGGATTTTTCCGTATTTCCCGGAGGCAAAGGGGCTAATCAAGCAGTTGCTTGTGCGAAAATGGGCGCAGATGTTTTTATGGTCGGATGTGTGGGGAATGATGTTAACGGTAGGTTCTTATTAGATAATTTTCTGAGTCAGTCGGTCGATATTAAACATGTTGAAGTGTTGAATGATGTTTCTTCAGGTGTCGCTCCGATTTTTATCGCTGAGAATGATAATATGATCGTCGTTGTACCGGGAGCTAACGCGAAAGTATCGACAGAGATCGTTGTGAATGCTTCTGAAATACTACTTCATTCAGATGTGGTTCTCCTGCAACTTGAGATCCCAATGGAAACCGTAAGATTCACAGCTGAATTTTGTTATAAGAAGGGTATTACCGTAATTCTCAATCCAGCACCGGCACAGCCGTTATCAGATGAATTGATTGAACACTGCACCTACATTACACCGAATGAAATTGAAATAACACAGATCTTCAAGGATAGTTTTGCGAATGTATTGAAACGTTTTCCGAATAAAGTGATCATGACGGCCGGCGCAGATGGAGTTTATTACCATGATGGAAATGACCTTGTTCATGTCGAAGCGAATCGTGTTGAAGTTGTGGATACGACCGGTGCCGGAGATACATTCAACGGTGCTCTTGCGGTGGGACTGGCAGAAGGTATGCTGCTGAATGAGGCAATCAAATTTGCTTCAAAAGCCGCATCTTGTTCAATAAAAAAACTAGGCGCACAAACGGCGATGCCGAAACGCGAGGAAATACGATGAGTAAAGAAAAAATAATTATTGAAGTCGATCCGGGGATCGATGATTCATTAGCCTTGTTGTTGGCGGCTAAAAGCGAAGAATTCGACATCTTGGGAATCAGTGTTGTCAGCGGTAATATCGAAGTCAACCAAGCGACATTGAATGCGATTAAAGCACTCGATATGGCGGGAAGAAACGATATAGCTGTTTATAAAGGACAAGCATTACCTTTGGTCAGAAACTATGTTGATGCAACAGATACACATGGTAAAGATGGTGTTGGAGAGAATTTTTACCCAGTGGTTGATCGCAGTGAAAAAGAATCATCCGTTGATTTTATCCTTCGAACACTCAAACAATATCCGCATGAAGTAACATTGGTGGCTTTAGGACCTTTAGGTAATATGGCAATTGCGGCTGAAAAAGATGCCGTTGCCATGCGTTTAGCCAAACGCATACTTATTATGGGTGGAGCAGCCAAGATCCATGGGAACTGTTCCCCGGTAGCTGAATACAATTTCTGGTGTGACCCTCATGGAGCCAAACGCTTCTTTGATGCAAATTTACCGAATGTTACGATGGTTGGATTGGATGTTACTTATCCGATTCTGCTTACCCCAAACATGCGTGAGATGATCAAACAATTTGATACACCTCTTGGTCAGTATGTATTTGATATTACACAGTTCTATGTTGATTTCCATTGGAAACAGGAGCGTACTCTCGGATGCATCATCAATGATCCATTGGTCATCGCATACTTGATAGATCCAACGATCCTTACAGTGAAACCGGCAACAGTTGAAGTTGAAACAGATGGAATAGCCATCGGGGAGTCGATTGTTGACTTCGAACTTCGAGATAAAAATCGCGCTGTCGTTCAAGTCGCAATGACCGTAGACAGCCGTCAGTTCTTTAAATTATTTCTGAGTCGTGTATTCAATGATCAGAACGACGATATCGCAATGATGTTCAGAAAGGAAATGATTTGATGAACAAGAGAAAAATCATCATTGATACCGATCCGGGTATCGATGACGCAATAGCAATCATAGCCGCAATGAAATATCCGGGGTTCGAAATCCTGGGAATCACGTCGGTCGCAGGAAATAAGGGAATTGAATTCACAACAGACAATGCCTGTAAGATTGTTGCGTACATGAACTATGATTGCAAGGTATATCAAGGCGCCTATTCAAACTATGAGACAGTAAAAGCGGGACTTCCCGCCAATCATCAAGATGGCGGAGATGTACATGGAAAAGACGGACTCGGCGGTGCAAATTTGAAAGCTGCCCCACACAAGCTTGATGCGTTGCCGGCCGTTGATTTCATTTTGGAATGTGTTAAAAAATACCCTAATGAAGTGGAGATCATCACAATCGGTCCAATGACCAATATTGCCTTTGCGATTGAACGTGATCGCGAAGTGATGAAAAAAGTTAAAGCAATACATAGTATGGGTGGCGGTGTTTTCCAAGGAAACATGACTCCGGTAGCAGAATTCAACTATTGGTTTGATCCCGAAGCTGTGGATATCGTCTATTCCATCGGTGAAGATGTTCCAATCACCATGGTTGGATTGGATGCGACGCATCAATGTAAGGTTGATATCAATGATTTAACGTTTATGAGCCTTGCAGGGGGTGAACTTGGTGAACTTGTTCATCGTATGACTTCTGATTATGTGGATGCCTATTGGCGTCAAAATAGAATAATCGGTATTGTGATCCATGATTTAGTAGCTGTGATCGGCGCTATCTATCCCGAAATTTATACTAAAGTGGTCTTCAGTAATCTTCGTGTTGCCACTGAAGGATTAGCTAAAGGACAGTGCATTGTAGATCTTGTGGATTCTTGGAAACTACCCAAGAACGCATATGTGGTCATGGGGGCAGATGTTCTTGCTTTCAAACAAAAGTTTATCGAATTGTGTTTTGGTCAGGATATATTGACTTTGTATGACAAAGTCATCTAAACTCGGTAGCTCACAAATCTTCATATAAATTCAAGAGAGAGAGGAGGAAATTTATGAGCAAGAAGAATATTTCTACGATGGCGATCCTATTGATTCCAATTGGAATCGCAATCAATGTTGTTGGTGGACAGATAGCGTTAGTGTTGAAGTTGCCTATTTTCATTGATGTTATCGGTACTATTTTAGTAGGTGCATTGTGCGGTCCGTTATTCGGCGGTATCACCGGTCTGGCAACGAACTTGATTTTAGGCATCACAGCTCCGACATGGATCCCGTATGCGATCGTTAATATCGCCATTGGTGTTGTTGCCGGTCTATGTGCTAAAAAAGGTTGGTTCAGTACGATCAAAGGTGCAATCATCACCAGCGTACTTATTTGGTTGATCACACAGATCACAGCCAATCCGGTTACAGTTCTTGTTTACGGAGGGATTACCGGTTCAGGTTCAAGCTTTATCACGTCATTCTTATTAGCGACCGGACAAGGTCTATGGGCGTCTGTTATTTCAACGGCACTCATTACCGAAACAGTCGACAAGTTTGTTTCCGTATTTATCGTATTTGCGATCCTTAAGTCGATTCCTAAACGGACAATTGCGAAATTCCCGCTTGGCGAAGATTACCTTAAAGCTTAACTAGTTAGGGGAAATGCCCCGTTCTTGTAACGGGGCATCCTTATGAAAGGATGAGTTTATGGCAAAGAAAGGTTTCATTACCCATTTATATCCACTCACAAAAGCAATGTTTGTGGGATGTATGTTGTTTATTGGTCTTGTTTCAGACTGGCGGATCGGCTATCTTGTCGTACTTCCGTTATGTTTGCTTTTAGCCATCATCGATGGTGTTGCGAAACCATTTTTTATAAAAGTATTCGGAGCCTTGATCGTCTTCGTTGTCTTTATCTTTGCGTTTAAAATATTCTTGGATAAGTCGGCATCACCGATCATCTTTCAATATGCCTTCATTACGATTCGTCAACAGGGAATTCTGGATGCACTTAACCAAACTTCCATTTTGACTATTCTGGCTGCTTCGATTATTTTGTTCTTTGAGACAACGGATGTGGAAGACTTTATGATCTCCTTGCAACAAATCAACATGTCGCATATCGTCAGTTATGTAATCTTATCGACATTACAGATGATACCCGAAATGTTTAAGAAGAGTAAGATCATTATGCAAGCTCAACAAGCCAGAGGAATTGAAACCGAAGGTAATCTATGGCTGCGTATGAAAGCATTCTTTCCATCACTGGGGCCATTGATCATATCATCGATTGCTGATCTTGAAGAGCGGGCAATCACCCTTGAAGTTCGAGGTTTCTCTGCCGATGTTAAGAAAACAAGTTACAAAGAAATCAACAAAACTCCCTATGATCGAACGATCTTTTGGGGTTTGATAGCGGCAACTGCCGTATATATCGGCTGGAGGATATTCACATGGCTATTCTAGAGTTACGCGATGTTTCATTTAAATATCAATTAGGTAAAGAAACAGTACTAGAAAACATTAATCTTTCAATCGAACAAGGAGAATTCGTCGCTTGTATCGGACGAAACGGAGCCGGTAAAACAACGTTATGCAGTATCATGCGTGGTTTGATTCCAAACTTTCAAAACGGAACAATGACCGGGGATGTTTTCTTGAACGGTCAAAACATGAAAGAACTTACACTTGGCCAGATTGCTCAAAAAGTGGGTTTTGTATTTCAAAATCCATTTATTCAGGTCAGTGGAATCAAAAAAACAGTCTTTGAAGAAATCGCTTATGGGCTGGAAAATCTGGGTGTTCCGCGTGTTGAAATGATTGAACGAACCAATGCGATCATCACACAACTGAAAATCGAATATTTACGGGATAAACATCCGATGCAATTATCCGGTGGTCAAAGTCAACGGGTTGCGTTAGCGTCTGTACTCGTCATGGATCCGGAAATTCTAATCATCGATGAACCCACCTCACAGTTGGATCCGCAAGGGACCGAAGAAGTGTTTGAAACTATTAATATCCTTAAACAACGTCATAAAACAATCATCTTGGTTGAACATAAGATCGATCTGGTCAGCGAATATGCGGATCGTGTTATTTTGATCGATCAGAAACATATTCTTCTGGATGGTCCGACATCCGTTATTTTGACGGATATATCGTTATTAGATCATGGAGTAAGCCTTCCGCAGGTGGCTCTTTTAGCACTTCGCGTTGAGGAAGAAACAGGCAAAAAACTGGATCGGATTCCGTCCGTTATCGAAGATGCGGTCACTGAATTCTCGAGACTGGTTTAGGAGGCGCCCATGGAAGCCATTCGATTGGAACATGTCACATTCACCTACGAGAATGGGTTTGTGGCAGTAGAAGATGTATGTATGACGATCAATCAAGGTGAAAAAGTAGCTATCATCGGTCAAAACGGAGCGGGTAAAACCACCACCGTCAAAATGATGAACGGTCTTCTTCGTCCTAAAACCGGGAAAATTTTCGTTAATGGAGAAGAGATCAGTAAAAAAACTACCGCCAGTGTATCTCGTCATGTCGGTTATGTATTTCAGAATCCGGGTGACCAGATTTTTAATCAAAGTGTTTATGATGAGATTGCTTATACACTGCGTTATTTTAAGAAACCACAAGAATTCATTGATGAACGTGTTCGGATCGCTGCCGAACTATGCGAGTTGAGCGATGTACTGGATGTGAATCCCTATGATCTGCCATTTAGTATCCGTAAATTCATTACGATTGCAGCGGTCATTGCGTTGGATGTTGAAATCGTTATTTTCGATGAGCCTACTGCCGGTCAAGATCTATTTGGACTAGAGCGACAAAAAAGAATCATCCAAACTTTACATGAACAGGGTAAAACGATCATCACGATTACCCATGATATGGAGTTCGTTATCGATAACTTTGAACGTATCATCGTTATGGCAAACAAGAAAGTCGTTGCTGACAGTAATCGGCACGATCTTTTTTGGGACTTCGAGTTACTGGAAAAAGCTTCCTTGAAACAACCGGTAGTCGCTCAGTTAGCCAATCGTATGGGATGGGATGGATCAGTAGTCACAATGGAAGACTTTATTAAAAAATTATGTCAAAGAGCGAAGTAAGTGTTCTCTACGCTGTCATCATTCTGATGTTACTTCAGTTTGTTATCACCGTAGAAATGAGTGTTGTAATGCCGTTGGCGCCCGTTATTGCGACTATTTTCCATGTCCAAGCGGAGAATGTCACACTATTGAATATCGGCTATGCCTTAGCAGGACTTTTTGCGCCGATATTTGGTTTCTGGGCCGATAAAACAGGCATGAAACGGATCCTGATTCTAAGTGCAGCTTTGTTTGCGTTTGGATGCGGTGTGATCAGTTTTTCGGATTCGGCGATCATGTATTTTTTCAGCCGTTCTATTATTGGTGTCGGTTACTTTGCGATGGTAAGTCTGTGTATGTCTTATACAGCTTATTTAGTAAGTGACTCTTCACTCGGACAAGTCAGCGGATTCTATAAAGTCGCTTTTGCGATCGGTGTATTTATATCTCCCTTGCTCGGTGATTACCTCGTAAAAGCCTATAGTTTCCGCTTTCTTTACTTATGCATCATGGCAGCGGCCGTATTAATTACGATTGGTTTATTGTTTATTCCAAAGGTACATTCTCAGAGTGAAGGAATCATCACTATCACAGAAGTCAAACATCTGTTCACAGACAAAGCTGCCCAATATATGATGATCTGCTGCGCGATGTTATCAGTTCCGGCGATCTTCTTCTATAATTATTTCAGCGTTTATCTGGCAAGTATCGGTGTCAGTCAATCATCGATCTCTTGGTCCTACAGTATCATCGCCGCAGGTTCTATACTTTCCGGAGTTGTGATCATTCTATTCAGTGACCGGGTAGGAAAAATGCGTATGGCCATGATCGGAATCATCGGTTCTGCTATCTTTGTCGCACCCTTCGCTTTTGAACTTAAAGCCGGGTTGGTCGTTATCTCCTTCTTGTTTGGATTTGCGTATGATACGATTTGGGGCTTATTTTATCCGATCGGATCCTTGATGTTCCGACGCGAAAGCGCAACGTTTCTCACCATGCTGAGTTTAACGATGTCACTGACAAATGTGTTGACCAATTATACCGGACCGATGGTTAATCGATTAGGTGGGTTTAGTCTTGGTATTGTGATCTGTGTCATATCATTGGTTATTTCGGCCATCTATCTGCAGAAAGCTGCCAAGTTGAAACAAGTTCACTAATCATCGATGAGCTCGTTTTGGTGATTATCATCGATAAATTTACGAAAAATAAAGGTACAAGAGTTTAATCGATCAATAAGTTATTCGATTTATGAACTGAAATTGCTAAAATGATTTCAGTTTTTTATTTATTTGTGAAATATATCATTCCTTGAATAACAAATCTATACAAGTTTGAAAAAATTGGTATAATAGAGTCGGAATAAAAGGAAGTCTGCTATGAGAAAAATTGAACGATTCGAAGCCCATTTAGATGACTATAAAACGATCACTGTTTACTTGTCCAAGCAGTTTTATCAAGGAAAGAGTGAGTTTTTTATGTTGCGTAATCCCGCCGGTAAACTGCAACGTATCCCGATCCATAGTTTTGAACTTACCTCCAATGACTACCATAAATACACACTCGCAGCTCCCGAAGATATCGATATCGGAGCGTATTATGAAATCGTGGAAGAACATTCACTGAGTACGCCCTTACAATACAGCCTGATCTGTAAAACACCGCGCTTTGATCAAGAGTTTTATTATGAAGGTGAAGATTTGGGTGTTCATCCGGAGAACTCGCATACCGATTTTGCGTTATGGGCACCGACAGCCAATAAAGTGACCATTGAAATCATCGGGGATGATGGTAGCGAAGTCAAAGAACTCAAACGAAGTGCTAAGGGAGTATTCAGACTGCGAATCAATAAGAATCTGCATGGATACGGTTATATCTATCATGTCTTTGTGAACGGTAAATGGAATCAAACGACGGATCCGATCGCTCGTAGTTCTTTCGCAAATAATCGTCTCAGTGCAGTTATTGACTATACCAAGACAAAAGTTGAGAATCAATCCCATCATCTCCCGGAGTTTGCGAATCCGAGCGATGCGGTCCTTTATGAACTCAGTGTCCGTGATTTTTCCATGCAGACGGAAGGCAATATTCCCGATAACGGTAAATTTATGGCCTTTACGCACATAGGAACACATACCGATAAAGGCTTCAGTACCGGTTTATCCTATCTGAAAGAACTGGGCATTACACATGCGCAGATCATGCCGGCATTCGATTTTGCGTCAGTTGACGAAATTAATATAAAACAGTTTTATAACTGGGGATATGATCCGTATCAATACAATGTACCGGAGGGAAGTTATAGTATCGATCCAGAGGATCCAGCGGGTCGTGTTGTTGAAATGAAGTCGATGATACAAGCCCTTCATCGTCAGGGAATCCGAGTCAATATGGATGTTGTGTATAACCATGTCTATGATATGGAAAGTAGTCCGTTTGAAAAAGTTGTGCCTTACTATTATTTTAGAAGGTCGACCGGAGGTTCATTATCTAATGGTTCTTTTTGCGGGAACGATCTCGATACAAACCACCTGATGGTCCGAAAATTTATTCTGGACAGTTGTAAGTGTTGGATGGAAGAATACGACGTAGACGGCTTTAGATTTGATCTGATGGGAGTTTTGGATGTGGTAACGATGAATACAATCGTTCATCAGTCACGTAAGTTAAAAAAAGACAGTATGATCTACGGCGAAGGATGGAATATGCCGACAATTTTGGATGAAGACATGAAAGCCAACATGGAGAATCAATCGCAAATGCCCCAAATCGGACATTTCAATGATTTTTTTAGAGATCATATCAAAGGTCGCACAAACCAGAATGAAATATCGGTTAAAGGGTATTGCACCGGAGATGTCAATTATCTACCGGCAATCAAATCATGTATGGTCGGTAATGTGTTGAATACCGACATGGTGAAACTATTTGAACAACCTCATCAATCGATCAACTATGTGGAATGCCACGACAATAATACTTGTTGGGATAAACTCAAAGAATGCTGCAAAGAAGATCCACGTGAAATTCGTATCAAGAAACATAAGATGATCATTGGTTCGGTACTGGTGGCTCAGGGTGTTCCTTTTCTAAATAGCGGACAGGAGTTCTGCCGTACCAAGAATGGAAATCATAACAGTTATCGTAGTTCCGACAATATCAATCAACTGGACTGGGTAAGAAGAGGACGCTATGATGAAGTGGTGAGATTTACCCGCGACATGATCGAATTACGCAAGAATAATCCAGCATTCCGTATGACGAGTACCGAAGAAATCAAAGACCATGTTAGCTTCAGTGATATTGAAGGTAAGGTTTTGATCTATCATCTTCATCACCTCAAACAAGGAGATTATAAAGATATTTGGGTTTATTTTAATCCGACATCGATGGTTTTCTATCAGAATTTCCCAAATTATGTCACTCTAATTGCCAATGAAGCCGGTTTAATTAGAAATGTTAACGTTCAGAATACAACGATCAATCCATATACCATGGTCGTATTCGGACTGTAAGAGAGTACATGAACGAAATGAAACAACCGTATGAATCTGCGGTTGTTTTTATATGTTAAGACAGAATGAAATTTAAAGTGACCATAAGGGATAATGTAAACGTTTACATTCAATTGATGTACTTGCGTAAATACGCCATAATAGTAACAGACGAGAATAGTTAAAAAGCATAAAGAATGATGGAGAAAAGCAACATGGAAACTAAATGGTGGAAAAACGCTGTCGGTTATCAAATCTATCCGCGATCCTTCTATGACTCAAATAATGACGGAATGGGAGATCTACCGGGTATCATCGAGAAGTTGGACTATATAAAAGAACTAGGGGCTGATCTTATCTGGATCGGACCTTTCTACCGCTCACCGATGGATGACAACGGCTATGATGTCAGTGATTTCTATGATGTGGATCCCTTGTTTGGAACGATGGAAGATGCGATGCGGCTGATCAAAACAGCTCATGAAAAAGGAATCAAGATCATTCTTGATCTTGTGCTTAATCACACATCGGATATGCATCCTTGGTTTATCGAATCAAGAAAATCGAGTGATAATGAAAAGCGTGATTGGTATATTTGGCAAAAAGGTAAAAATGATACTGCCGGGAATCGTATTCCTCCGACTAATTGGGCAAGTTTCTTTGAAGGTTCCTGTTGGAATTACGATGAAGCCAGTGGTGAATACTACTTGAAGATCTTCTCGGATAAAATGCCTGATCTGAATTGGGCAAACCCGAAATTGCGTGATGCGATGTTTGATATGGCTACATGGTGGTTAGATCAAGGAGTCGATGGGTTTAGAGTCGACGCAATCGCACATCTGGCAAAAGACGAAACATTCAGCGATAGTACACTCGTAGAGAATCATGATGGTGTTGTGCAGGATTGGTCGAAATTCTCAAATCGACCGAAACTTTATGATTATTTGCATGAGTTTCATGACAAGGTGTTATCTCACTATGATGTGGTAACGATCGGTGAAGTCGGTGGCGGAGCAGATGTGAAAGAAGCACTTAAATATGCGGGCTATCATTCAAAAGCGTTTAATATGGTCTTTAATTTTGACCATTGTTGGAAGAATGATACTTTCGGAGCTGAAGATAAAGACGAATCCGAAATCAAAACAAATGTGATCTCACTCAAGAATACCTTTGATCATTGGATCCAAGGGATGAGTGGTAATGGATGGATTCCTCATTATTGGTTGAATCATGATCATCCACGCGTACTGAGTCAATATGGGGATGTCAACTTTCATCGCGAATCGGGATCGATGTTGGGAATGGTACTTTTAACACTGCCGGGAACTCCGTTTATCTACAATGGCGAAGAAATTGGGATGACGAATGTTGATTATACCTCGATTGAAGAGTTCAATGATGTATGGGTCAAAAACTATTATGCAAAAGCAATTCTGCGGCAATCTCCTGATAAAATCCTGAATCATCTGCGCAGAACTTCACGGGATAATGCGCGAACTCCGATGCAATGGAATAACGCACAGAATGCCGGCTTCACAAAAGGGATCCCTTTCCAGAAACCGGTTGGAAACTATCCGTGGATCAATGTCGAAAAACAACAGTCAGAACCAGATTCAATTCTTTCGTCCTATAAGAAATTGATTCAGTTACGCAAGAGCAGTGTCTACCATCATGTGTTGGTTTACGGTGAATTTAGATTGATCGCCAAACTGAATCCGGATGTGATCGCGTTTGAGCGTAAGGACAATCATCATTGTCTGGTATCAATTAGTAATTTCCGATCTGAAGAAGTGAAAATACGCTTGCCTTACACGGTATCTAACGTGATCTTCAATAACTACCCGAATGTGATTATTTCTCGGGAAATAACATTGAAACCGTTTCAAGCTTTATTGCTAGAGAGAAAGAATTGAATTTTCTTTCAAAGGAGGTTCAACCATGGAAGTTTGTGTCTATCTAAAAATACATAGTTCATTAAACCGACATCAAGAAATTGAAGCGATGATCAAATCAATGTCGAGTGATTTCGCATGGTTATCCCAAAATCAAGTAAAGCTCAGCCTGCAAGAAGACGAATTGGTCAGTTTTATGATCATGTTTCCTACCTTTCAACATGATTTGGATGTTACATTAAGCGCGGTCGTCGGCTTTGATCATCCTGTGATTATGGAAGACAGTATGGTCTATGTGTTTCAACATTTTCCCGGGAAAGTCTTGAGTGTTGCGGAAGCCTTGTTGCTGAGTCGGATGGATCATGAGAATAATCTGATGAAGAATGCAGATGCTTTGTTTACCAAGGTCGGGTATGAAGAAATGGCAACGGCCCGGATGTATCTTTTGACAGGGTTAAATGCCAAGAAAAGTGCATCGAATCTGTATCTTCACCGTAATACATTTAACTACCGGCTTAATAAATTCCTTATGATGACAAAATTAGATCTAAGAAATATGTCACAAGCTCGGTATTTGGAGAATTGGTTGTTGCTAAAACAATCTGAAAAATGATATTTGTGCACTATGCACAAATAAACTTAATTGATTCGATGTATACTAAAACCAGAGGTAACTATCATGGCAACACTGCAACTAAAAAATATTAACAAGATTTACGACAATAATGTACAAGCCGTTTTCGATTTTAATTTGGATATCGAAGATAAAGAGTTTGTGGTTCTGGTTGGTCCGTCCGGTTGCGGAAAATCGACCACACTTCGAATGATTGCCGGCTTAGAAGACATTTCATCCGGAGAACTTTTCATCGATGAGCGTAAGTGTAATGACGTAGCACCCAAAGATCGCGATATCGCAATGGTTTTTCAGTCCTACGCTCTATATCCGCATATGTCTGTTTACGAAAATATGGCATTCGGTTTGAAACTTAAAAAAATGCCGAAAGCTGAAATCGACAAAAGAGTTCACGATGCAGCAAAAATCCTGGAAATCGAAGGATATCTGGATCGTAAACCAAAAGCATTATCGGGCGGTCAACGTCAACGTGTCGCACTAGGAAGAGCAATCGTACGTAATGCGAAAGTATTCTTAATGGATGAACCGTTAAGTAATCTGGATGCTAAACTTCGCGTTCAGATGCGTTCGGAAATCATCAAACTCCATGAACGTTTAAATGCGACTACAGTCTATGTTACTCATGATCAAACAGAAGCTATGACAATGGCTACGCGTATCGTCGTTATGAAAGACGGTTATATTCAACAAATTGGAACACCGAAAGATATCTACAACCATCCGAATAATATGTTTGTGGCTAACTTTATCGGTTCACCTGCCATGAATTTTGTTAACGGTGTCTATAAGAACGAACGTTTTGATGTTGATGGTCAGTCGTTCTCGATTCCGAAGATGTTCCATGATCAATTAGTTAGTTATGAAGGCAAAGAATTGGTCCTTGGGATTCGTCCTGAAGATATCCATTATGAAGGCATTGTTGCTGATACATTCCCGGAAACACCGTTTGATTTCGTAATCGATGTATCCGAATTATTAGGCCATGAATTCATTCTGCATGGAACATTCGGAGGTCAAGCTATCCTTGCGAAAGTATCAGCGCGAGTAGATATTAAAGCTCATCAAACCATCAAGCTTGCGATGGATGTAGCAAAACTTCATTTCTTTGACAAAGAAACACAAAAATCGATTTATTAACCCGATCATCTCGGTTTTTTTGAAAGGAGCTAACTTTATGACAAAACTCAGAAATCAATTTATCTATCAAGTATTTGTTCGAAATTATTCAAAAGAGGGAACACTGAACGCTGTAACGGCCGATCTCGACCGTTTAGTAGCGCTGAATGTGGATATCCTTTACCTAATGCCGATTCAACCCATTGGTCTGATCGGTCGAAAAGGTGAATACGGCAGTCCTTATGCGATCAAAGATTATCAAGCGATCAGTGCTGATTTGGGTACACTGGAGGATTTCTCAACATTACTTAACGAAGCCCATAAAAAAGGATTAAAAGTTATGTTGGATATCGTATTTCACCATACGTCACTGGATCATGCATGGCTTAATGAACATCCGGAATTTTACCATTATGATAAGTTAGGTAAAATTCGCAATAAAGTTGAAGAGTGGAATGATATTGCTGAACTTAATTACACAAGTCCTCTTTTACAACGTAAACTAACGGACATCCTTCTCTATTGGACAAAATTCGGAGTTGATGGATTCAGATTCGATGTGGCATCGATGCTTCCTTTGGACTTTATGCAAGTTGCGTTCGCCGAGATAAGGCAACTGAAACCTGAAATGATCTTTCTCGCCGAAAGTGTTCATAAAGAGTTCATTGAATTCTTACGTACACGTCACTTTACAGCACTTAGCGACAGTGAATGTTTCCAAGTGTTTGATATCTGTTATGACTATGATACCAATAAAGAGTTTACCGGTTATCTTAAAGGTGAAAACGACTTAGAAATGTTTAGAAATATATTACGCTTACAAGAAGTCATTTATCCGCTTGATTACGTAAAAGCACGAAACGTTGAAAATCATGATATTCCGCGCATTCAATATTTTACACAGAATTCGGCGAAGACACTACAGTGGATCGCGTATTGTTTCTTTACTAAAGGGATTGCTTTCCTGCATATGGGGGTTGAAACAGGGACTGACCATTTGTCTAGACTCTTTGAGAAAGATCCGCTTCATTGGGATGAGCTGAATCAAGAAATGGTGTTCTGGATAACGGGGTTGGCGAAAATGAAAAAAGATCCGATCTTCGCCGAAAACACGGCGTATCGAATCATATCCCATAAACAGGATATACTGCATTTCGAATATGAAAACGACGATGAAATCAGAGTAGGAATCTTCAATGTGGGTCTTGCAAAAGGGGTGTTGAATGTTGAACTACCGGAAGGTATCTATGCGCATAACATCACAAAAGAACCGATAGAAGTTCGTTTTGGAACACTGGTAGTGAGTGACTTACCGATACTCTTCACAATCAAAAAATAACATAAAAACCTGCCTTCTTCTCAAAAGAGGAAATGCAGGTTTTTTAATTTATTGGATCTCGATGATCTTAACTTCACCCGGCTCAAAATGAAGGGTGACGTTTTGGTTTGGATCCATCTTGATAGTTGGCCATTCCGAATTAGTATAAGAAGTGAAAATCTGTCGAATTGTATTAGTTGCCGTGAGATATTCTTCCGGTAGATTATCGAATCGTATCAGATGTGATCTACCATTATGAACATCGGTATTAGTAATAATTAAAGTAAGTCGATCACTACTTTGGTAGCAGAATCCGGCAGCTAAATCCCACGGAGCACTGAAGCCAAGATTAAAGATACGTCGCTGATCTAACATGTAAGGTAAGATCCTCTGACGAATAGCATCCGCTTCTTGTAAAAGTGCAAGCATCTCGAATCGCTTCGGATGCAGATAATGGAAACTATAGCGGTCAAATAAAGCGAGTTTACCAAAATATGGATCATTCTCATCTAACATTTCGGCTTCATTGGGGCGGCAATCCAGTCCGGTATTCATCGGTTGACGTTCAAAGACTTCCTGACCTGAGTTAATAAAAGGAATCGTATTGGGTATAAACATATTAAACAGGGTAATCATACGCGCAAGGGTCTCGCCACCATCGCGGGCAGCCAAGCGCGGCGTATCATGAGTCTCTCCACACGCAAACAACGGAGAATCCAATTTCATAGCTCCATAAACAAAAGAATTGAATAAGCCTTCGCTGACACGCGGTTCACGAATAAATCCATCTCCGATAATCATATTGTAGCCTTTTTGTTTGGCATCTAACGCATTACTGACATCCAACTCTTCAGCGATAAAACAGAAATCAGGGTTGATCTTACGTGCTTCACTCAAGATCCCATTGATCAATTCAAGCGGTAAAGCATGGCCCATATCGATTCTGGCGCCATCGATTCCATATTCTTTCTGGTAATATGGAATAATACCGGTCAGTTTATCCCAAAGCGGTTGATTCGGGATACTGCCCGGATTATAACTACTCTTAGCGACATCATAGAGTATATACGGCTCAAAAGTTCCCAGTTCTTTTAAATAAGGTTGTGAGTTCAGTGGATGATCTAGATACAAACGAAAGAATGTGACATCACTCCATGCCGGTTGAGGGTCATTGATACAATCAGAGAAAGCCGGAGCTACCGTCATTTGAAAATATTCTTGGACGAGATCCAGAATTTCTTTTGTATTCGATGGATTTTTATATTCTCTAACCAGTGCTCGCCATTGTTTAGGATCGAGTGCTTTCGGATTCTTACGAAACTTACGAAGATGTTCAAGAACGGATTTATCTTCGAATAATTCCTTGAAATAAATCTTTTTAGCCGGTAATGAAGGTTTTAAGGCTTCAACCATGGGTGGCCGATAATCAGATAGATCTGCAAGATCGATCCAATAGAACCAATCCGGATGATCAATGATCAAATCGGAATTCACTGAATTGGTACGCGGAATGATATCGATAATAACTTTCATATCCAGAATATGGCAAGCTTCAACAAAAGCTTTGAATTCTTGTTCTACCGTTGTGAAATCGCCGGTGATGGGATCTTTCAGTCCTTCATCTAAGGCATAGAAATTCGAAACTCCATAAGGTGAACCGAGTTCGCCTTTTTTATCTTTTAGCGAATATTTACAGATCGGTAGCATATAGACGGTATCGATTCCCATTTTCTTTAATGTTGGAAGCATCGCCATCACTTTGATGAAGGTACCGGTTTCTTTTAAGTGATACATGTTACGCTCATTCAATGCCCCGGAACGATCATGATCAAAACTTCCGGAAGAACGGACCATCATCGAATAAACACTGCTCTTACGAATCCAATCGCCATGAGTCAATTCTTTATCGACCGCATGCGTCAGATAGTAACTAGTAAGATGATTGACTTGTTTATTAGCCTTAGCCAAAAAAACATTCTCGATAAGTGCATGGTAGAAAGAATATGGGTTGACTAAAACATTACCGTCACGAACCAGGATTTTTTCACTTGCAGGATAACCGAAAGTATCCCAAAGATCAGGAATAGCATAATTATAGATTCCGGGATTAATCTCTTGTTGTTTAATGATCGCTTTAGCGACCTTTTCAAGGTTAGTGTTCATGATGTGCCCTCTGTTTCTATTTTACCATATTTATGAATCACTTATCATAAGCCTACTTCTACTTGCTCGGGTACAGTGCACAAAAAACTCTTGAATGAGTAAATTAACCATTAAATATGCTTTGAAATTCAAAATAAAAAGTATAATTAGCATCATCCAATAATTCATCCAGATGAACGGTATAAACCCTATACGTGTAAATTTGACAGAAAAATAATGGGGCAAGTAAGCGGTTACATATTATCAGAACAATTTTGGCATTAATGCCTTAAAACAGTTGACAAGTGTAGGTGAGAAAACTAAAATGAAAGCGTATACAAAACGTCAAGGTATACTTAACAGGAGGACGAAATGAAAAAGTTTTTATCAATCTTAGCAGTTTTAGCGATGGTATTGGGACTTTCAGCTTGCTCAACAGCATCTGCAGTCAAAACCATCAAAGTGGGTGTAGCCATCTATAAATTTGATGACACATTCATGACCAACTATCGTACAGAGATGGAAGCATACTTCAAAACTCTGTCAACAGACAAGATTGTTTACGCTGTAACAACAGTCGATGGAAAGAATGACCAAGTCACTCAGACCGAACAAATCGACAATTTCATCGCTCAGAAATATGATGTATTAGTTGTTAACTTAGTTGATCTTACTGCTGCAAGTACGATCATCGGTAAAGTTAAAAAAGCCAATATCCCAACCGTATTCATCAACAGACAACCGTCTGATGCTGACATGGCTCTTTGGGACAGAATCACCTATGTAGGCGCTAAAGCTGAAGATTCAGGAACATTCCAAGGACAAATCATTGCTGACCTTTGGAAAGCTGCCGGATCAAAACTTGACGTTAACAAAGATGGCGTTCTTCAGTATGTTATGTTAATGGGTCAAGCAATCCATCAGGATGCTGCTCTTCGTACAGAATATTCAATCAAAGCTTTGACCGATGCTGGTATTAAAGTTGAAAAACTGTATCAGGACCGCGGAGATTGGGATCGCGTTAAAGGCCAAGAAAAAATGGCTACCGCTATCACACAGTTTGGTAACAAAATCGAAGTTGTATTTGGAAATAATGATGACATGGCTCTAGGCGCAATCGAAGCATTAAAAGCTGCTAACATGACAACCATTCCGGTAGTCGGTGTTGATGCTACTGCTCCTGCTCTGGATGCTGTTGCTAAAGGCACATTAGTAGGAACAGTTTTGAATGACTCTAAAGGTCAATCACACACTTCTGCTGATCTAGCTATCAAATTGTTTAACAAAACAGCTGTTGAAAAATTGAATTGGGTACCTTATGTTAAAGTTACCCCTGCTAACTACAAAGATTTCATGGCTAAATAATAAAAAAGTAGGGAAAAACCGAACTAAAAATCAAGTGTGCTTTCCTCACACTTGATTTTTTATAGAATCTGTAAGAGAGGTGAACATCAATTATGAACCAGGAAGTTATCTTATCCATGAATCACATCAGTAAAAGTTTTCCCGGTGTAAAAGCCTTGGATGATGTGTCGTTTCATGTACGACGCGGTACCGTTCACGCGCTGATGGGAGAAAACGGAGCAGGCAAGTCAACCTTAATGAAATGTCTGTTTGGCATCTATACTCCGGATGAAGGCGAAGTTATTTTGAATGGTGAGAAAATGAATTTTCACAATGCAAAAGATGCTTTGAATGCCGGTATATCAATGATCCATCAGGAGCTGCAACCGATTCCTTACCGCAGTATTGCGGAAAACTTATGGGTTGGCAGATATCCGTCAAAGAAAATCTTGGGCTTGTTTCACATTATCGATGCAAAGAAAATGAACAATCTATCAGTCGATTTGTTGGAAAAAGTGCATTTAAAAATCAAACCGGAAGTAAAACTGAAAGAATTGTCAGTGTCTCAGATTCAATCGATTGAAATCGCAAAAGCAATTTCATATAACTCGAAAATTATTATTATGGACGAACCTACCTCATCGCTAACTTCAACGGAAGTTAAACAGTTGTTTGAGATCATTAATGATTTGCGTGACCAAGGGGTTTCAATCATTTATATTTCTCATAAGATGGAAGAAATTCTGAAAATTGCGGATGAAGTAACGATCATGCGAGATGGTAAATACATTGGTACGTGGCTTAGCAGTGAGCTGACAACGGATATTATTATTACCCGTATGGTCGGCCGTGCAATGTCAAATATCTATCCGTTGCGTGATAATACACCAGGTGAAACCGTCATGGAAGTCAAAAATTTTACGTCTACGAATCCGAGATCATTCAAAAATATCAACTTTGACTTACGTAAGGGAGAAATTCTCGGAGTCGGTGGATTAGTCGGTGCACAGCGCACGGAATTAGTTGAAGGAATCTTTGGACTACGAGCTAAATCAGCGGGTGAAGTGTTTCTACATGGCAAGAAATTAGATATTAAGCATCCGCGAGATGCGATCCATAATGGTATTTCCTTATTAACGGAAGATCGTAGAGGAAATGGTATTTTCGGAGTTCTGTCAGTCCGAGATAATGTTTCTGTTGCCAGTCTTGATGAATATGTAGACTATATGATTGTGTTAAACAATCGTAAGATCAATGCATTGGCTGAGGAAAATATAAAAAAACTTAGCATCAAAACACCGACAACCAAAACAAAAATACAATCATTATCCGGTGGAAATCAACAAAAAGTCGTTATCTCACGCTGGTTAGCGCGCGATCCGGAAATATTCATCCTAGATGAGCCTACGCGTGGTATCGACGTCGGAGCTAAGTATGAGATTTACAGTATTATGGTGCAATTAGCCAAGCAGGGGAAAAGTGTCATTATGATTAGTTCCGAAATGCCTGAACTATTGGGAATGAGCGACCGTATCATGGTTATGTGTGAAGGAAGACTCAGTGGAATCTTAGAAGGTCGTGAAGCCAACCAGGAGAAAATCATGGAATTGGCTACCAAATACATGTGAGGAGAAGAGATATGACAAACATTGTAAAAGGGAAAAATTTGAATAAGAAGGCATTGAAAGATACATTGATTGAAAACGCGATGTACATGATTTTGTTGACGATGATCCTCATCGTAACAATCTTGAAACCGACATTCTTTTCTATCGGTAACTTCACCAACATTTTGATGAACTCATCCGTTCGAATTATTATTGCCTTGGGAGTCAGCGGAGCCTTGATCACCCGTGGAACTGACCTGTCTGCCGGACGTATTGTCGGTGTCGGTGCAGTTATCGCGGGTACACTCTTACAACGTCCAGATTACGCATCACGCTTCTTTCCGAGTTTACCTGACCTTCCGGTTTGGGGGATTCTGATTCTTGCGATGTTTATTACAGGATTATTGGGACTGATGAACGGATTAGTGGTAGCTATCTTACAGGTACCGCCATTTATCGCTACCTTAGGTATGCAGAGTATTGTTTATGGTTTATCACTTGTTTACACAAAGAGCCAACCGATCGGTGGGTTGAAAGAGTCACTAACCGGCATTGCTTCAGGGCGAATAATAGGGATACCAAACTTAGCACTCATTGCGGTTTCGGTCATTGGTGTTATGTGGTTCTTATTGAATATGACAAAGTTTGGTAAATATATCTACGCAATCGGTGGAAATGAAGCAGCTGCAGAAGTAGCAGGCGTCAATGTCAAATTCACTAAAATTCGTGTTTACGCGTTAGCGGGTCTCTGCTATGGTCTTGCCGGTGTACTACTTGCAGCCAAGAGCGGAGGAGCTACAGCTAACTATGGTATTGGTTATGAGTTAGATGCGATTGCCGCATGTACCATTGGTGGTGTAAGTACGGCCGGTGGTGTCGGAACGATTTCCGGTATCGTTTCAGGTGTATTGATCTTCGAATTATTGAAGACTTCATTACAGTTCTTAGGGGTTACACCAGATCTTCAGTACGTTGCAATTGGTTTAGTTATCGTAATTGCGGTTGCTATCGATATCCGTAAATATCTGATCAAAAAATAAACATGACGAAAACTGCTTGAAAGAGCAGTTTTCATTTGTCTTTTAGGTAGGGGTTTGTTACACTTTACTAGAATTCAGGGGGTTGGCATGAAACAGAAAATTCAAATGTTTATGACAACGATGAAGCGTAAGAGGCATATCCTTATGATTTCCTTGTTAATTGTAGTTAGTTTAGGTTTGCTTATCACACAACTACCCAAAAAAGCATGTGTTGCTGATGGCAATACTGTTTGCTATATCAAAAAAACGGATACTTATCTGATTGAAAAAGGAGCAAAGGTAGTCGTTGAGGTCAGTACACAAGCGTATGGGGATGCCTTAGTCAATTTATGGAAAATAACTCATCCGGATGCACCGGATACATTAACATTCATCTTGAATTCAACTGCTAAACCGCGAGATCTACTTGCCTCGGGAACTGTTGATTTAGCGTATCTTTCACAAAACGAAGCTGCATTGGTCTATAATTCAATTAAGGGAGCCGATACTAACCTGCGGATTTCCTTAGTTGAAAACATACTTACGGATAAAAGTGCTATCTTGAATCGTGAGGCGTTGAAGTTCGTACCAATGAGCGGAAAGGGATTTTCCTTTATATATGAAGAAACGATGCTAACTAAATTAGGAGTCGATTTGACCGATGCAAATCTGGACGGTTTACCTGAGTCAATCGACAGTTGGGAAAAAATCGAAGCACTGATGCTTGTTTGGTCAACATTGGATGCCGCAGTACAACCGGAAGCGGTATTTCCGTTTTCTTTGAATGAAATCTATTCATTCTATCCGTTTATGACTGCCGGTGGATGGAAAATGTTTCCGAATAATGATGTCACAAAACCAGGATTCGATTCACAAGAATTTCTACTTGCACTCACACAAATACAACGAGCCGGTACGATCGCTTGGAAAAGAGCAGATGCTCCTTTAACGGCAGCTTCCTATGGTTGGCTATATGACCAGATTCTCTCAAGTAAGAACTTTGTTTTCAGTATGGCAGCTCCTTGGATGTTTGTGGCAGCCAATGAAAAGAAGAATGCGACCAATATCCATTTCACAAAATTCCCGACCTTTAATGGGATGCAACCGACCCCTTTACTAAAAGTGAATGGTTATGTGATCAATTCGATTACCCAATTTCCAAGTGCGACCAATGAAGTTCTGAAATTGATACGATCGGTTGCCGGAATCCAAGCCTTCATTGACACGACGAGTGAAGTTCCTTTAGTAAGTGATGTATTACTTTCGCAACTGTCCTTCACTGATCAGAATCGACAAGAGTTAGCACGTTCGTATATCAGCTCTTACAGCGAGCCGCTTATCGCGCTTCCGAATAATCCATCCATACTTGGATTTGATATGATTACCAAGATCGATCTCATCAATATTATCGGACAGATTTGGGATCAGAAATTGACACCTGTGGATGCTCAAACGCAGATTGTAGCTAACGCACAAGCGTGGATCGAGAAGAACAATACCGTGACAAAATAGAAACGGGGTATGAATATGACGAAGAATGAAAAAATATTGATTGCGATCAACAGTAACTATACATTAGCTTCGGCTATGTCTGCCGTTTTTGTGAATGTCTATCTCTATGTGTTTACTAAGTCCTTGATTACGATGACGATCTATTCGATGCTTCGATTTGGGCTATTTCCGCTTGGGTTTTATCTGGGCGGCAAGTTATCGCAGAAATTTAAATTTCCTTTCGTATTGGCATCTGGCTTGATTCTAATTATTTGCGGACTCTTTTACTTACTTAATATGAATTTCTTATTTACCAAATATCCATTTATGGTATTTTTTGTTGCTCTTTTTTTCGGAGTCGGAGAAGGCTTGTTTTGGTGCAGTGTTAATGTACTGAATCTATTGTCCTCCACAAAAACTTCACGGGCGAGATTCATATCCATAATGGGTATGCTCAATTCTGTATCCAGTATCGCGGCGCCACTGATAGCTGCCCAGATCGTACGTTTTTCCAATAGTGATACCGATGGTTACCTAAAGATATTTGAACTTGTTATACTGATTTATGCCCTAACAGCTATCGTCGCCGTTAAACTTGAAGTCAAGAGCCAACTTGGGACATATAAAATCTTAAGTAAGTTCGACTTAACGAAAGATTCACAGTGGCGTTATATCATGATCAATCATCTCATCTATGGAATGCGTGAAAGTGTTACCTTGGTATTGACGGGTCTATTGATCTATAACGCTACCGGAGGAAGAGGGAGTGTTTATGGTAACTTATTGGCAGTATTTGCTTCTTTGAGTATTCTTGCTTATTTCTTTGCCGGGAAGATCATCACACGGCACAATCGGCTGAAGTCATACCAGTGGGGATCTGTTTTTGTGTTTACCAGTACGATTGTCCTGGTACTGATTCCCAATATTTATGGAGCACTCTATTTTGGGATTATCAATGCGCTTGCGATGCCTTTCTATAACAATCCATTCTCGATTATCACAATGAATGCGATGCAAGATTATTTAGGTGCTGAGGAAAGTATCTTAGGTCGTTATGTCGCCAAAGAGGCAATGTTGGATTTTGGGCGCTTGTTGGGGTTGAGTACGATCTTGATTTTTTCATTTCTACTTCCAAAATCGATCTTTCTCGCGGTAGCGGTGATCTTCTGTTCCTCATTCGCACTCATATTAACGAGGTATGCGACGGTGTATCATAATCATAGAGATAAACTAACACACTGAGTCATTGCAAAAAACAAGCAACTTAAGTACAATAACTAAGAAGAAACGGAGGGCTAACGATGCAAAACAATAATTGGACCCCTTTTCTGAAAGAAGAGTTCATTCAACCTTATTTCCTGAAATTGTCTGAATTTCTCAAAACTGAATATGTGCATAAAGTGATCTATCCAAAGCGGGAGAATGTCTTTTCCTGTTTTGCGTATACCGATTATGAAACAATGAAAGTCGTTTTATTGGGTCAAGATCCGTATCATCAACCGGGTCAAGCCCACGGGTGTTGCTTCTCGGTGATGCGCGGAACAAAGATACCACCAAGCCTGCAGAACATCTATAAAGAACTGCAGAGTGATCTCGGGTATCCAATCTCCAAGAACGGATGTTTGATCGATTGGGCGAAACAAGGGGTACTTCTATTGAATACAGTATTGACGGTTGAAGAGAGTCAACCCCTGTCTCATCGCAATCAAGGTTGGGAGCGCTTTACCGATGAAGTGTTGAAGAAGTGCAATGAACATACATCACCGTTGGTTTTTATCCTATGGGGTAAAAATGCCCAAGATAAAGCAAAATTGATCACCGATCCCAAACACCTGTTGCTTAAAGCTCCGCATCCATCTCCTTTATCGGCGTACAACGGGTTTTTTGGTTCTAAACCGTTTTCTCATACAAATGAATTTCTGGTTCTGAATCATCTGACTCCGATCCAGTGGCAAATCGAGGACTAACCATGTTTCATAACATTGAAGAATATGTAGACTACATAACACACCGGATGGCTAAAGGTCGATTCGGTCTGGACCATTTCAAACAAGCGATGGAAAGTTTAGCGAATCCGCAATACAAGATACCTTGTATACATATCGCCGGAACCAATGGTAAAGGAAGTACCACCAATTATTTACGAAGTGTGCTCCAACAAGCCGGCTATAAAGTCGGAACTTTTACGTCTCCGCATTTGGAAGTTCATAATGATCGGATCCGTATCAATGATCTTTTTATCGATGATCAAAGTTTACTCCGATACGGGAATCGCTATCATAAATTGATTGAAGCCTATAATCTTTCGATGTTTGAAATCGATATGTTGATAGCAGTGACGTACTTTAACGAAAACAAGATCGATGTAGCTATTTATGAAGTCGGCTTGGGCGGTCGTTTAGATGCAACCAATATCGTTCATCCATGGCTCAGTTTGATTACCAATATTGGATTTGATCATATGGAATACTTGGGAAATACCCTTCCCGAAATCGCATTTGAGAAAGCCGGCATCATCAAGGAAAACTCGATGGTGATCACGGGTGAGAAGAAACCGGAATGTCTCAATGTGTTTGAGAATATTTCCCGGGAAAGAAATGCTGAACTTAGACTAACAAGTGTACCCACTGATATTCTCCATGAGAATTCACAGATACAGTTTACTTATCGCAATCGGATCATTACATTGGATACCTTGGCATTGTATCAGGTCAGTAATGCTTCACTGGTGTTGGATGCCGTTGATGCGATCAATGAAAAAGGTTGGTTGCAGATTAGTGAAACAGCAATTCTTGACGGACTGAAATTCGCAAAATGGAAAGGTCGTTTCGAGGTCATGTCAAAGGATCCATTGATCATCATTGATGGAGCACACAATGAACATGGTATGGAGGCGCTTGTACAAAGCTCACTTACATTACCGCGACCTATCATCACGGTATTCACCGCTCTCAAAGATAAAGAAACCGATAAAATGATGAAAAAGTTACTGGCGCTCTGTGATGAAGTGATCGTGACTGAGTTTAATTATTATCGAGCGGCGAAAGCAACGGATCTGGCTGCCGAATATGATGTGAAGATCATCAATGATCCAAAAGAAGCGATACGTTATGGAATGCTTAAACAACAAAGAGGTACATTATTGATCACCGGTTCACTTTACTTTATTACCGATGTCAGACAACGTTATCTACCCGAACTCTTAAAGGAGAAAGCGTAAAATGGTTCTTACTGTACAACTACTTTCATTACTTGCTTTGTTGACCCTTGGTTTTCTCACGTTTCGCTACTTTCCGTTAAAACTTGAACTCCGTTCGATCACAGCCGTTTCAATGTTGGTGCTATTATCAGTCGTACTGGCATTCTTCTCGGTCATGGTACCGTTGTTTGGATTCCCGAGTCTGAAAGTTGGGTTCTCACAATTACCATTGATGATGATCGGTGTCTTCTTTGGGCCATCCTGGGCGTTTCTTGCCGGCTTGATCGAAGACTTGTTGGAAGTCTTATTGGTACCTTCTGGATTTCCGTTTCTTGGCTTTACACTGAATAAAGTATTGATTGCCTTATTACCGGCACTATGGATGCTTATCCCAAAAGGAAAACTCAAAGAATTCAAGTATCTGCCGCAGGCATTATTAAGTGGAATCTTGGCTTTAGCACTTTATTATATAGTTACCGTAAAAACGCTTACTATCAGTAAGAAAGTCATCGAAGTAACAACGACAATGAAGATATCGACGGCTGTTCTCTGTGTTGTATTGGTTGGTTTTATGGTGGTAATGATGAACATCATTCAACGATACTTTGCGACTCGGAAGCATCACTTATCACTTACCGATTGGGCAATTGCTGTCTTGTCGGTAGAAATCATCGTGAATATGATACTAACTCCGATCTGGCTTCAAACGATGTATTCAATCCCCCTTTTGATCAGTGTTGCAGTACGTTTGATCAAAGCTTGTATGATGGTTCAATTGAATATCGTGATCGGTTATTTCTTGATCAATACGTTAGAAAAAATAATCAAAAATCCATCAGCGAAACAGGAGTAATTCCTGTTTTGTTTACGTTCATTATCTATTAAAGTTAGTTGTTATGAAGTATAATAAAACTATGTAAAGCAGGAGGTTACACCATGCGTCAAAATAATATGGTTGCCATGATATTGGCAGGAGGCAGGGGTTCAAGATTACTTGAACTTACCAACAAGGTCGCAAAACCGGCCGTTTACTACGGTGGAAAATACCGCATCATTGATTTCCCGTTAAGCAATTGCGCGAACTCGGGGATCGACGTTGTCGGAGTCTTGACACAGTACGAATCCGTTCTTTTGAATTCGTATGTGGCACAGGATCAACGTTGGGGATTGGATGCCAAAGATAGCGGCATCTATGTTCTTCCACCACGTGAGAAGAGTGAAGGTTTCGGTTTATATCGGGGAACGGCAGATGCCATCACTCAGAACATTGATTTTATTGATCAGTATGAACCGGAGTATGTGTTGATTTTATCGGGTGATCATATCTATAAGATGGATTATTCGAAAATGTTGGATTATCATAAAGCGAACAACGCTGATGCGACGATCGCCGTATTGGAAGTTACTCTAAAAGAAGCCTCTCGGTTTGGAATCAT
>JBBRCP010000014.1:0-28318 GCA_038204785.1 Erysipelotrichales bacterium | reverse complement strand
CGTTCAACTAAACCACGTGTCATGTCATCGAATTTTGCCCGTGTCAATTGAGTTTCGATATGTAAAGGACCATTGACGCCGGCACTGATAAACGGTAATGAAATCTGTGTAGTTACCATTGAAGATAAATCTTTTTTGGCTTTTTCGGCCGATTCTTTCATCCGTTGTAATGCCATCTTATCATTGCGTAGATCTACGCCATTTTCTTTCTTAAAGGTATCGACCATCCAATCAACGATCAGGTTATCGAAATCATCACCGCCTAATAGATTATCGCCAGCGGTCGCTAATACTTCAAATGTGCCATCCGCCAGTTCTAGAATCGAGACATCGAATGTTCCGCCGCCTAAGTCGAAAACTAGAATTTTCTGTTCTTTTTCGGTTTTATCGATTCCATAAGCTAATGCCGCAGCAGTCGGTTCATTGATGATACGTTCAACATCCAAACCGGCGATCTTACCGGCATCTTTGGTTGCCTGACGTTGAGCATCATTGAAATACGCCGGTACTGTAATAACGGCACGGGTGATCTTTTCACCCAGGTAATCTTCTGCGTAGGATTTGATGTAGGACAGAATCATAGCTGAAACTTCCTGCGGAGTATAGGTTTTACCTTCAAGTGTAACTGTGTAGTTGGTACCCATCTTACGCTTGATTGAATAGACAGATTCCTTATTGGTAACTAATTGACGTTTTGCGGCATCACCAACGATACGTTCGCCACTTTTAAATGCGACGACCGAAGGTGTTGTACGATTTCCTTCTGGATTGGTGATAACTTTGACTTCTCCGCCATCCATGATGGCGACACAGGAATTTGTTGTCCCTAAGTCGATGCCGATAATTTTGTTGCTCATTTTTTTCTCCTTATTCACTTATTTTAACAAGTGATGCCCGTAAGATACGGTCTTTAATTTTATAGCCCTTCTGTAATACCTGAACGATCTGATTCGCTTCGATTCCGTCGATCTTTTCACTCATCAATGCTTGATGGAAATTTGGATCAAACGCTTGGTCTTCGGCAAGGATTTCCTCGACACCCTCTTTTTTAAGAGCGTCGATGAGTTGCCGATAAGTCATCTCGATTCCCTTCACTAGCGCTGAGTCTGCTTCTGATGCCGATTGTGCTAAAGCTCTTTCGAGATTGTCAATCACCGGCAGTATGTCGAAGGCGAAACTTTGAGCGCGATATTTCTTACTTACCTCAAAATCTACCTGCAGACGTTTTCGTAAATTTTCTGTATCTGCATAGGCTTTGTAATAATCATTTTTTAATTTTTTGTTATCTTCTTCAAGTAATGCTATTTTTTCTTCTAAATCTTTTTTACCGTGATCCTTCTTTTTAAAGTGGTGTGCATCCTCGGCTTTTACTTCTTCATGTACTTCCTGTCCCGTCTCTTCCGGATTCAGGACTTTTTCGTTCTCAGTCATGCTGTCCTCCTTTTCCGTAAATCTTCTCAATTGCTTTACTCATGAATTCCATTAATGCGACGACTCGATCATACTCCATCCGACTCGGTCCTACGACCATCAATTGTCCGATTTCACCGTCATCGATCGTAAACGAACTAGAAACAACAGCAACGTCATCCATCCAAACCAACTTCGAATGCTCACTATGTGTTAGTTTGAGATCGCCCTTGTTGTTGCCGAGTGTTTTCCACATGGAACTGTTTTCAAGCATGCCCATCAGTTGTTTAAGCTTTCCTATATCAGCGAACTCAGGCTGATTCAGCATGTTCATCTGACCGCTCAAATACACATCTTGACTTGCAAATCGTAAGAAGGCATTAAAGAATGCCTGAAACAACATTTCGTAACCGCGGATGGACATTGCCAAGATCGGTTTGATCAGTTGTAGCTTTTCGGCAATTTCCCCAAGCGGGGTACCTGATAACCTGTCATTCAGAATAGCACAACAGGATTTCAGTTCTTCGACCGAAACTTCGGATTCAAATTTGAATAAGCGGTTTTCCGTATGTCCCATACTCGTGATAAATACGGCAACTGCACTTTGTTCGTCGATGGGGAATAGATTGATATGTTCAAGCGTTTGCGATTTGGCATCCGGTCCTAAAACCATGGATGTTAATTTCGTCATCTGCGATAAGATATCACAGCTACGCCGAATCACTTCATCAATTCTCATCTCACGATCCGAGAACACCTCTTGCAATGCTAATTCAAGTCGATCATCCATTTTTTCCACCATAAGATGTTCCACATAGAACCGATAGCCCTCAGTTGATGGAATGCGTCCGCTTGATGTATGCGTTTTTTCAAGCAGTCCCATTTCCTCGAGTTCCATCATTTCATTGCGAATCGTCGCAGATGAGTAATTCAACATATATTTTTCAAGTAGGGTTTTTGACCCTACCGGTTCAGCAGTCGCGATAAATTCTTCAACGATTGCTTTAAGAATCTCTATCTTGCGTGGTGTCAGCATGTTCTCACTTCCTTAGCACTCTTGCATTAGGTCTGCTAATATTATACAAGCATGCGTTAGCACTGTCAACCCTTCAGTGCTAATATTCTGTTTATTCTATCCTATTCACACTCATTTATCGTTAATTACTCTCACAATAATAAAAAGTTATCCGACACGCAGGTGAGATAACTTTTTATAACTTTACTTATGAATTCACTTCGCTTAAATGGCTTTTCCTTCGCTTCCCAAAACTTCTTTGATTTTGTGGGCAACGACATCTTTGACATTCTTACGTCCGACAGTCAGATATTGTCTAGGATCGAAATAATCCGGATGGGCAACAAAGACTTCACGGATACCCGCTGTCATCGCTAAACGCAGATCCGAATCGATATTGATCTTACATACTGCTGATTTAGCTGCTTCACGAAGCATCTCTTCAGGAATACCGATCGCATCTTGGAGTTGACCGCCGTTGGCTTGAATGATCTTCACGTAATCTTGGGATACTGATGAAGCGCCATGCAAAACAATTGGGAAACCAGGTAAACGACGTTCGATCTCATGAAGAATATCGAAACGAAGCATCGGTTTTGTGCCCGGTTTGAATTTAAAGGCACCGTGACTTGTTCCGATAGCGATCGCCAACGAATCAACTCCGGTACGTTTTACGAATTCTTCGACTTCATTCGGATTGGTATAAGAAGCATCTTCCGCATTCACATGGACTGCATCTTCGATACCGGCCAATTTACCAAGTTCACCCTCAACGGTGACACCATGGGCATGGGCATAATCAACGACCTGTTTGGTCAAACGGATATTCTCCTCAAAGGAGTGTTTTGATCCATCGATCATGACAGAAGAGAATCCGCCATCGATACAGGCTTTACAAATCTCGAAATCATCTCCATGATCTAAATGCAAAGCGATAGGAATATCACTCTCTAATAAAGCAGCCTCCACTAATTTAATCAAATAGTTGTGTTTGGCATATTTTCTGGCACCGGCCGAAACTTGTAATATGATCGGTGATTTTAATTCGTTCGCTGCTTCAACGATACCTTGGATGATTTCCATGTTGTTAACATTGAATGCACCTACTGCATATCCACCTTCGTAAGCTTTTTTAAACATTTCTTTTGTAGTGACTAAAGGCATAATTTTCTGCCCTCCTTGTTTAAATTTTAAACCTTTTTACCTCATTTTAATAGTCAATATGCTCACAAACTGGATTATTGGTCATCATTTTCATCGTTTTTGTCGAATGTGCTATACTTTTTATATAAAGGAGTTGATCATCATGGATTATTTGAAATGGAATCAACCGGGTATCAAAGCCGGGACAAGTTTACGATCCGGCGGTGTCTCCGAGGGTCCTTATTCATTTGCCAACATGGCCTATTATGTAGGTGATCGAACTGATGCGGTATTGGCAAATCGGATCCAATTAGCCGAGGCGATCGGAATTCCACTTGCCCATTGGGTATTCCCGAAAATCACGCACAGTGATCATCTTGTTAAAGTAACTTCCGCTGATCAAGGCAAAGGTACTCAGAATGAAAGTGATTCAATCTTTGATGCCGATGCCTTATATACAACAGACTCTGGAATTGGATTAGCTGTGTTTCATGCCGATTGTGTTCCGATCCTTATCTATGTAGATAATACTCCTCTCATATGTGCAATCCATGCCGGTTGGCAAGGAACCATCAAAGAAATCACTTCGAAAGTAATTTCGCAATTAATTAAAGAAGAACATATCGATCCAACTCATATCCATGCATATATCGGTCCGTGTATCTCACAGAAAAATTTTGAAATCGATACACCCGTCTTAAAACTAGCACTGGCAATGAGTTTCGATGTGTTGCCCTTTCTATCATATGTAGATGCAGAACACGCTTTATTTGATACACCAGGCTGCAATATCTTCCAATTAACACAAGCCGGTGTACTCGCCGAAAACATCACGGATAGTCGTCAGTGCACCTATGAAGACGCAAATCGTTTTTACAGTTTCCGGCGTGATAAAACGACCGGACGTCATATCAGTTACATCGCCATTGATGAAAGTAAGGAGGAATAATTCATGTTATCCGAAAAAGCCAGCGCGCTCTATGCGCGACTAAAAGAATCCGACGAGATTCCTGTGATTCTTGCCGCATATAATGCTTCTCACATCGACACAGTTGATTCCCTAAATGAATTGGAAAGCTATGGATTTGTTGAATATAAGCGGATCGATGATAAGTTAGTTGATTTAAAACTACCGGGATTTTGCTAAAAAAGGACTAGATGTCCTTTTTTTTAATATAAAGTTTAATTTAGTTGATTGCGGTTAAACCATAGGATACTACCGGCAATTCCACATCCGATCAGGATGGCCACCAGTGGTGTTAATTGAAAAAATGGAACATTGAGCGCTTTCGGAAGTGGAATTACATCCATCAATACGATTGCTGCAATGATTGCAATCTCACCGTGATTGGTAATTTTTTGGACAACAAAGTAAAGAAACACAGCACCTATAAGAGCTACTACCGCAATCAAAGAAGTCGCAGTGATCGATAGATTACCTAACCCTTGAAAAAGCGACCGTAAACCCTCTACCATCAAAAGCAATCCAACACAGATTCCCCACCAAATAGTACACAAGCGTACCATTCGATTACGGGTCAGTAGGTGATCATTGATGAACTCATCCATATATTGTTCTTCGTCGGGAATAGCTAGATTTGCGGTTCCGCGATCGGAGAACCAATCATTTAACCATTTTCTTTTTAAATCATTTTTTTGGAGTGTCGAAAACCTTGCAATTTTTTTTGCGAATTTCTCGTAATAGACAGATCCTCTACCGCTTAACAACGCTTCTAAACGATGATTGGCATTCTTCATTTAAATTTCTCCTGAACTTGAGTGATGATATCGGCTGGCACAAATCGGCTCAAATCGCCATGATGAATCGCAATCTGTTTGACAGCAGATGAAGATAAAAAGGAGTATTCGGGACGTGTCAAAAGAAAGACTGTCTCGATCTCAGAAGCTAAAATCATATTGGCAGTAGCTTGTTGCAACTCATATTCAAAGTCCATAACTGCCCGGATTCCGCGAATCAACACATTCGCTCCGACAGAACGAGCATAATCGACGGTTAACCCAGTTTGCGTACTGATCGTTATACCGGGAATATTTTGCGTCACTTTCGCAAGCATCGCCATTCGTTCAGCGACACTGAATGTCGATTTTTTCTCCGGGTTTTGCATGATCACTACTTCCAGTTGTTCAAATAAAACACTGGCACGTTTGATCACATCCAAATGACCGAAGGTGATTGGATCGAAGGATCCCGGGTATATAGCTTTTGTCATATTTTTTTCCTCCTGAGATAAATGAGACTGGTGATTCCATAATCGTGACGTTTCTCGAAAGTCCACTCTTCCGGTGTTTCAATTTCTTCTTTTCGATTGGGTGTTTCGATCACTGCAATACCCTCTTCATTCACCAAGTCCATGGTAATAAGGGTAGTCAGCACTTTTTTGATATCTACTTTTCCGTAAGGAGGATCGATAAAGATGAAGTCGAACTTTTTTTCTTTACCTTTGAGATAACGCATAGCCTGAAAAGCTTCCATTCGTAAAACCATACATTGCTCATTGACCCCTAATTTTTTTATATTGTGTTTGATGGTATCAATCGCATCCTGTGCACCGTCAACCAACACAGCTTCACGCACCCCTCGCGAGATACCTTCAAGTGACACTGCACCGCTGCCGGCAAACAGATCCAACATTGTTTTGTCGACTAGTTCATAACCGATTCGACCAAACAGAGCTTCACGTACTTTTTCCATCGTCGGACGGGTAGCCGTGCCTTCTACGGATTCGATGATACGCGAACGAAATTTTCCTCCGACGATCCTCATAATACCGTCCCCTGTCTACTTTTTGCGATAATATTTTGGGCAATCCCCAGTGAAAACATAACAGCCATCGTACTTGAGCCCCCTTGTGATATTAATAAAAGCGGAACTCCGGTCAACGGAATAAAAGCCGTTACCCCTCCCACGTTCAATATAAAATGCAACAATAGATATAAGGCTATGCCTGCGAGTACCATTCTGCTTTTTTCATCGAGAACACGCATCGAATGAGCAAATAAACGCACGATCAATATAAGATATAAAGCCAAGATCACAAAGAAACCAGCAATCCCTGTCTCTTCTACGGTAATAGCCAAAATAAAATCAGTCTTGGCCGCCGGAAGATAACCGTATTTTTGAAGACTTTTTCCTAATCCGACACCGAACCACTTGCCTTTCACAAAAGCAACGAGACTATTGACCAGTTGATATCCACCGTTTTGTTTATAGATGAATGGATTGACAGCTGACTGGAAACGTTCGATTTGATAGCCCGAAATATTGAGTTTTTGGAGCACTTCAATGCCTGAAGGCGTCATAATCCAAATGACACCCGTCAACCCCACAAATATAAAGGCAACAAACAACAACTGCCAACGGCGAAATATCGGATGACCCGGTAAGAGAAAAAGTAAATAGTTGATGCCCAACAAGACGATAGCCGTTCCGGCGTCTTTCTGGAACAGAACGATAATTGCTGTACAGGCAAGGATAAAAAATAACGGCTCTTTCGTTAGTACACCCACACTCTTCACTTTGCTTTTTTGATCACCCAAAAAATTTGCCATTACTAAAATCGATATAATTTTAGCAAATTCACTTGGTTGTAATGTTACCTCAAAGCCGGGAACAGGTATACGAATCCATGCTTTAGCTCCGCCGACAGCAGGGAAAAAAAGTGGAATCAACAAGAAGAATAGAGTAAATCCCATGATCCATTTGATGTTATTCTTTACATAATCAAACGAGAATTTTTTTGCTAAGAAAACCATCCCAACATAACCGATAAATAAATAAACAACTTGTTTGAGTCCAACTTTAAATAGATCAACATAGGTTGTGTTTGTTGTCATGGAAGCAGAGATAACCATGACCGAACCAAAAATAGCCAATGCCAGAACACTGAACTGAATATATTTATCGAAGCCTTTCGGCATTTTAGCTGAAAATGTTTTTTTGTTCTTCATGATTCCTCCACAGATTTATTTTAACAGAATTACCTCAACTTGAGAAGTTAAGGGTCAACGAAAAACGCTTTGAATCAGCACCGCATATGTCACAGTCGAAACTGTGATGCTCAGAAGCGCATTACGACGAAGTTTATGCAGAATTACCAGCACGGTAATAGCCATCGCTTCCGGTATGCCATTTGGCCAAACAAGAAGTTGTGTATTTTTCAGACTGTACACCACCAATAAACCCAGTACCAATACCGGAATACGATTGGAAAGTCGTATCACATACGCCGGTAACGGACGATCACCGAACAATAAAAAAGGCAAGGAACGAAGACCAAAAGTTACAATCGAAATAATAAGTAGAATAACTATGTTCCTCATAACGTACGATCCTTCTTCCAATCAAGGGATACGATCATAACAATTATGATTAGTGCTGCGACAACGAAATACTGTGTCCCGAAAACCAATAAACAGATCCAAGAAAGCAGAATACCGCCCATTCCAGCGTTGAAATGTGATTTGTCCGCAATCACTTCTAAAAATAGTACAACAAATAGCGCCGTCATAGCGAAATCGATACCGGCCGTTGAAAACGGTAGTACTCCCTTCAGAAGAACTCCAATCAAAGTTCCGATGATCCAGTAACCCTGATCAAACAGTGAAACCAAAAAACAAAACATGATTCGATCATGGCCTGTCTGTTTTCGATTATGTTGCAGGATCGCATAGGTTTCATCGGTCAAAGCAAAGATCATGTACCATTTTTTCTTACCTGCCTTGTTGTAATCTGTGATTAAAGGTAGACCATAAAAAATATGACGGAAATTGACGAGAAGAGTGAGTAAAAAAACATTGAAATATCCCGAAAAATGTGTAAAAATATCGACGGTAACAAATTGCATTGAACCGGCGTAAATAAATCCACTCATGGCCAACGCGGTCAGCGGTGTCAGATTATTTTCCATTGCTGTCAATCCAAACGCTATTCCGACGGCCGTATAACCCATCAGTACAGGTAAAGAAGCCGTAAAACTGGCTCTAATCAGGTTTTTCATTGTTTTTTCCTCCTATCGTTAGATTTTACCATAAAACATTCAAAGTGAGACGGCTCTTTTCTTTCAGACATTCATTTCTCTATGCAATCAAGAATGTTTACGGTATAATAAAAATAATCATAGTGGATAACTGAAAAATCATACAGCCCGATTCCATATGTGATTTTTGTATGAAATGACAAGAACAGAGGTTTTATTGTGAAAATTAACTATGATACGATTGTAAAAGATACAGACCCTTCACTCAGAAAAAAGTCCGTAACCGTACCTTTTCCGATGCTTGTAAAAGATCAGAAATTAGGTAAGAGTCTATTGCGTTATGTACGCAATTCACGAGACGAAGATAAAGCTGAGAAATACAACTTAAAACCAGCGGTCGGTTTAGCCGCTCCGCAAATCGGTGTATTCCGTCAAATGATTGCAGTGATGGTTGATCAAGAAATAAACGGTGAAGATGTTACCGTTGAATTAGTATTGGCGAATCCGAAGATCATTTCCAGTTCGATCCAATATGGCGCATTGGCACATGGCGAAGGTTGTTTATCTGTTGAAATTGAGCATCCGGGATTTGTTTATCGCAGTGCCAGAATCAAAATCAAGGCCATTGATGTTTTAAACAATGAAGAAATTGAATTTAGGGCTTCGGGATATCTTGCTATTGTTCTGCAACATGAAATCGATCATTTATCCGGCATTCTTTTCTATGATCATATCAATGCATCCCAACCTTGGGAACAACGAGAAAACGCTATTATTATCGATTAATATATACAACACAAGGAGATGTAAAATGAATCAAAATAATCCACATAATAAAAAAAGCATCGGAGCTCATAAACCTGACGTTATGGAAACAGTCGTCACGGATACCTACAACAGAGCGACCGATACTTTAGTCTATGCTCTCGGAGGTTTGGGTGAAGTCGGTAAGAATATGTACTGCTATGAACATGATGATGAAATTATCATTATTGACTGCGGTATTCGCTTCCCTGAAGAGAATCTTTTGGGTGTTGATTATGTAATCCCTGATTATTCCTATTTGGTACGTAATCAATCGAAAATCAAAGCGCTTATTATTACCCATGGTCATGAAGATCATATTGGTGGTATTCCTTTCTTGATGCAGTCGATCAAACTGGAAAAAATCTATGCACCTACTTTCGCTGCTGCATTGATCCATCGCAAACTAGAAGAACGTAGAATGCTCGGTCAAGTCAAGATTGAAGAAATCAATGACCGCTCAAGTATTCAAACTAAATATTTCAGAGTTGGTTTCTTTAACACAGTCCATTCGATTCCCGATTCTTTGGGCGTCTTGATCAATACACCTAATGGAAGAATTGTCGAAACCGGCGATTTCAAGTTTGATTTGACCCCCGTCGGGTCAAATGCGGATTATCAGATCATGGCTTATATCGGTCAGATCGGTGTCACGCTGCTGATGAGCGATTCAACCAATGCATCCGTCAGCGGTTTCTCGATCAGTGAGAAGAAAGTAGCACAAGCATTGCTTGAAATCACTCGTAAAACACAGGGACGACTGATTGTGGCTACCTTTGCGAGTAATTTGTATCGTGCTCGCCAGATCATCGAAGCCGGTGTTGCCTGTGGTCGCAAGATCGCAATCTTTGGTCGTTCAATGGAAAACTATGTGCAGATCGGACGCAAACTCGGACATATTACGGTAAGTGAGGAACATTTCATTCAACCTGAACAGTTGGCTACCCTGCCGGCGAATAAAGTTTTGATTTTATGTACTGGTTCACAAGGTGAACCTTTGGCCGCTTTAAGTCGAATCGCAAACGGTACCCATCGTTTTATCAAGGTCATTCCGGGTGACACCGTCGTATTCTCCAGCAGTCCGATTCCAGGCAACTCGCTGAGTGTGACACAGGTCGTCAACCGTCTGACACGGGCCGGAGCTAACGTTCTGACCAACAGTCCGTGAAACTCTCTTCATACTACCGGCCACGCTTCGCAAGAAGAACAAAAATTGATGTTGCAGTTGATCAAACCAAAATACTTCATGCCGATGCATGGTGAATATAAGATGCTTAAAGTACATGCCGGAACCGCTGTTGAAACCGGTGTTAAACCAGAAAACGTATTTATTTGCGCTAATGGAGATGCCCTTGTTCTACGTAACGAAAAAGTGTTCTTATCAGATACTCGCATTCAAACAGATGATATTTACGTTGATGGAAATGATGCTTCGGGTTTATCGACCTCTGTCCTTCGTGATCGAAAGATCTTGGCTGACAATGGTTTAGTTTCCGTTATTGTTACGATCGATTCTCGTTATAATAAGATCTTGTGCCGTCCGAGTATAGTGAGCCGTGGATTCGTGTTCATCAAAGAAAACCAAACATTATTGAAAGAAGCCGAGTTAGTTGTCTATGATGCATTGAAGAAAACAATGATGCAAAAAACAACCTTCGGTGAACTCAAGAATGTTGTTCGAAGTTCATTGGAACCGTTCCTCTATCAGAAGACACATCGTAATCCAATCGTTATCCCGGTCATTCTGAATCAAAAAGCAGCGATGAACTTCACAAACAAACCTACTTCATCAAAAGTCTAAATCTTCCTCACGGAAGATTTTTTTTCGGAAAAAAACCGGCTTTTCACCCGGTCACTTTTAATTTTTGATTTCGACTGTCCCAAACATAGCCGTAAACCGAATATAGATCGTTTTTTCGGCACTTGCATCACTAACTGCACGATTCTCAAACCCTCCGAGAAACGGTGTTCCACTGATGATGATCCGGACATTTTTCGGTAAAATTGCGCTCACTCCGCCAAACAGTGCATTCAACGTGATCGTTGCTTCATTCCCTAAAATACGGATCTCGCGGAAATCGATATCCGCACTGCCAAGCAACGCACTTACCTCACAGTTATCAAACGCATCATTAACAATTTTCTCATCTACTCCATTTAAGAGAGCTGTATAGCTTTTTTGTGAACTTTCGTGACGTTTGTGTTCTTTCGACTTGCGTTCATAACTTCTATAACTATGTGAAGTTGACACATTGGATTTCCCGAATAGCAAACAAAGTCCAATCGTTATGATTACGACCGGTGCAATCAATAATTCTGCTTGTCCCGATGAAATGATGCCGAAAGCATGCGCCAGAAACAATGAGCCGATGGTCACCAACAAGCCATTGAAAACATGGATCCTGCGATCTTCGATCATCGACGCAAAACCTAATAAAATAAGGGCACTCGGCCAGATATAATTCATAATGTCTTCTACATAATAAATATTAAGGTTGGATAGAAGAAGTAGAGCTCCTCCCAAAACCAACAATAGTCCAAGTATTTTTTTCATGTCAGTCTCCTTGTGATATTGTTATTATACTTAGTTAACCCCTTGAATACAAGATAAGTATTTGTTCTCTAGCGTCTTCGCAACTATCATGAAACAATGAAATATGCTAAAATTAAAACTACAGACCGGAGGTACCCCATGAAAAAATATTTGCGTATCATTTTGATTGCACTGATCATGATTATAGCCACCGCACTGGTCGCTGTCGATAGTACAAAATGGTCGATCTATCGGTTAAAAAGTGTTTATCGAACTATCAGTTCTTCTTCGATTCCCGCCTCTTTCGATGATGTAACGATGGTTTTCTTCTCGGATTTGCATGCGTTTGGTTATTTCTCGCTCATCGACACGCAAAAGATCATCAATAAAATCAATGCTTTATCACCTGATATTATCGTATTTGGCGGTGATCTGATCGACATCAGTGCCAAAGGTAAATTGACAGAAGACGAAATCAATCAGCTTACCAATCAATTGGCATCATTAAAAGCTCCCTTAGGAAAATTTGCGGTAAGCGGACTTCAAGACATCGATCAATTAAGTGTTTTAAACGATATTTACGCAAACAGTGATTTCGAACTTTTACAAGACAGCGGCATCAAATTACATAATAACAGTATGGAGTCAATCAACCTGATTGGACTGACACCTTTCAAAACAGGCAGTATATTAAATGAGAACGCCTATGATTCAGTCGCAGCAACTGAATTTACGATAACTATTTGCGCAACACCGGGTGTTGTTGAATCGCTGCCGGCCGATAAAACGAATTGGCTGTTGAGCGGATCAACACATGGCGGACAGATCAATCTTCCCGGTTTCGGTCCTTTATATAAAACGGGTGAAACGCATTATCTGAGTGGCCGATATACGGTCAAAACGATCACATTGATTGTTTCTAACGGTACATCTACAACTGAGTTCAATGCGCGTTTTCTGCGCGATCCCGATATTCAATATTTGCGTTTCGAAACAACCCCTACCGTAACACAAACACCATAGAAAACGCACCTCACGGTGCGTTTTCTAGCGGTTGTTATGCAACAACGATATTGACTAACTTATCCATTACAGCGATTACTTTTCGAACTGTTTTGTCGTTCAAATGAGGCCGTATCGATGCATTCTCAAACGCCAACTTTTCCAATACTTTCGGATCAGTACCGCGTGCGACAACGATCTTTCCACGTAGTTTCCCGTTGACTTGTAAAATGACTTCCACTTCTTCTTCAATCAGTTTACTTTCATCACAAATTGGCCAAGAGGCAAAACTTATACCGTTTATGTGACCCAGAGCCATCCAAAGTTCTTCTCCCATATGCGGGGCAAATGTTGCAAACATCTTAACGAATCCTTCCGCGTATGGACGATAGATCTGATCTACTTTATAACATTCATTGATAAAGATCATCATCGATGATACGGCTGTGTTGAAGTTCAGAGTCTCAATGTCACTGCTTACTTTTTTGACTGTTGCGTTATAGATCTTATCCAGTGACGCATCATTGCTGTCACTGAGTTTATCTTGTTCCATGAAGCACCGCCAAACACGTTCAATCCACTTGCGTGTTCCGTCAAGGCCAGTCGGATTCCATGGTAGCGCAGCTTCAAGCGGACCCATAAACATCTCATAGATGCGCAGCGAATCGGCTCCGTGACTTTCGACGATATCATCCGGATTGATAACGTTACCGCGAGATTTACTCATCTTCTCACCATTCTCACCTAAGATCATTCCTTGGTGGAATAGTTTTTTAAAGGGTTCTTTTGTGTCAACAATACCACAGTCATACAATACTTTATGCCAGAAACGAGCATAAAGCAGATGCAGAACTGCGTGTTCGGCACCACCTACATATAAATCGACCGGTAACCAATGCGAAAGTAATTTAGGATCGGCGATCGCATCTGCATTCTTTGGATCGATGAAACGCATATAGTACCAGCAAGAACCCGCCCACTGCGGCATCGTGTTGGTTTCGCGTCTTCCCTTCACACCATTGATTTCAACATCCAACCAACTACCGGCATGTGTCAGCGGACTTTCACCGGATTGACTTGGTTTATAGTTATCTACTTCAGGAAGTTCAAGCGGTAGTTCACTGACATCGACCGTCCGCTGTGTACCGTCTTCCATTTGAATGATAGGGATCGGTTCACCCCAATAACGTTGGCGCGAGAAGAGCCAATCACGCAATTTAAAGGTGATTTTTGCTTCTCCGCACCCATGATCGACCAACCATTCATTCATCGTTTTCAGCCCATCTTCTTTATTAAGTCCATTTAGAAACGCAGAATTGATATGAACACCATCGCCGGTAAACGCTTCGATTTCAACATTTCCGCCTTGCAGAACAGGAATGATCTCTAAGTTGAATTTACGCGCAAATTCATAGTCACGCGTATCATGAGCAGGTACTGCCATGATAGCACCGGTTCCATAGGCCGCTAAGACATAATCAGCAATCCAAATCGGTACTTTTTTACCATTAACGGGATTGATCGCATACGCTCCCGTAAACACACCTGATTTATCTTTATTCAGATCGGTTCTCTGCAGATCCGATTTAGAGGCACAATTAGCGATATAAGCTTCTACTTTAGCTATTTTCGCACTCGAGCTTATCTCTTTGACGAATGGATGTTCAGGTGCCATAACACAGTAGGTAGCACCGAATAAGGTATCGCTACGGGTGGTGAAAACGGTGAATTCTTTGTCGAATCCATCAATTTTAAAAATCACGTTAGCGCCGACCGATTTACCGATCCAGTTGATCTGCATCTCTTTGGTTGATTGCGGCCATTCGACCAGGTCCAAATCATCCAGCAGGCGTTGCGCATACTGTGTGATACGGAGGACCCATTGACGCATCGGGACCCGAAAGACCGGAAAATTACCACGCTCGGAACATCCGTTGATGACTTCTTCGTTGGCTAAAACAGTTCCCAGTTCCGGACACCAATTGACTGGAATCTCATCGACATAAGCTAATCCGCGATCATAAAGTTTCATAAAGATCCATTGTGTCCATTTATAGTAATCAGGATCGGTCGTTGCAAATTCACGATCCCAATCATAGGAAAGTCCCAGTGCTTTGATTTGAGATTTGAAATTCTCGATATTCTTGTAGGTAAACGCAGCCGGATGATGACCGGTGTTCAATGCGAATTGTTCCGCCGGTAAGCCAAATGCATCCCAACCCATCGGATGAAGCACATTAAACCCCTGCATCCGTTTCATACGAGCCAAGACATCTGTTGCTGTATAGCCTTCCGGATGTCCGACATGCAAGCCATTTCCCGATGGATATGGAAACATATCCAACACATAGAATTTTGGTTTACTGAAATCCCAGGTATCGGTTTTAAATGTCTGATTGGTTTCCCAGTAGGACTGCCACTTCTTTTCGATTGACTTATGGTTGTACATAGTGCCTCCTTCTGCATAAAAAAAACGTCCTGTTCTAAGGACGTTATATAACGCGGTACCACCTTAGTTCATGTCCAAAGACATGCCCTTGACACAGATAACGGTGTGATCCGAAGAAGTTGTTACCCTTCTTAGCTCCAAGCTGAGTTCACACTGATCGTTTACCGATTTCCACCTTGCATCGGCTCTCTAAGAAACGTTTCAGAACTACTACTGCTCTTCTTTGCATTGTACGATTAGCATACTCAAATTTACCTGTTATGTCAAGAAGCACTGATTAAATAACGGTAATTGCGAAGGTCGAAAGTTCAACAATTTCACCCTGTTTGATTATTTAGTTAGATCGAATAGTTGGTATGAATAATAATTTCGCAAGGCTTTCATGTCACCTACAGGGTAAATATGGTAAAATGTGAAAGAAAAGAGGTGGATATGATGAAATACGGATTTAACCAAATATGCATCAATCCGCAGGGTTCGATGCTTCCGACCGGGTTTTTCACCCAGATCAAGCCTGTATCCCAAGTTCGCGGTGATCTATATGCTCGGATTCTATATATCGAAAATGATGAGAAAAACTTGATTATGATCACGCTCGACAGTTTGGGTGTAAGTTCCGCTGTTTATCGCAAGATCGAGACACTGGTTAAAAGTCTAACTGATCCTACCTGTGAACTGACCGTGTCGTGCAGTCATACCCATTTTGCGCCATCACTTTCACTGGCGATGGGGTTATTCTTCCCAAATGAAGAATATTCGGAATATGTGTTGGACCGTTTATCAAACTGCTTACGTAATCTTAAATTGATCGACGCGGTCCTCACCGTTGATTATAACAGAGATAATTTTACGGGTGTTGGTCGTAGCCGTTTAAGCAGCGGTACAGATGATAATGTTGAAGCAGGTGTATTGAGCTTTTATAATAATTCCCATCGTATCGGTAATTTTCTCTATTACAACTGCCATCCAACGATTTCACCAGAAGATGCGGCTTATTTCTCTTCGGATTATGTAGGATTGTGCATCGAGCAATTACATCAGCGCTATCCGAATGAATTTTTCATGTTTATGCAAGGGGCTGCCGGTGATGTCAGTACTCGATTCACCCGGCAAACTAAATCGTATGAAGAAGTGATCCGCTTGGGTCGTTCAATGGCAGCCGAGTTTAACCAACTTTTGGAACTCAACGTTCCTAAGTTTCCGTTAGAACATTTCAATGTCAGTTGCACGCCGATTATTCTTCATCATTCGGTAAAAAAGATTTCAGTAAACAATCCCCAAACGATCAGTGAAAAAGAAAAACGCGAGTTAGATACAGCGACTGCACTGAGTGAACAGATGCGCAAAAATATCGGTTATTTTGAAAAAGTAGCCATTATGACTCGAGTTGATTTAGGTCCGTACCATTTGATGTTTAATCCGTTCGAACTCTTCTCGTCCTATTTAAACAATATTCACCGTGATAATACGCTGGTAATTGGCTATTCACAGGGCTATATCGGTTATGTTACACAACCGGAAAACAGTGAGATCACTTATGAAACACTGATGGAAACAGTTAGTGAAATCGATAAAAAAGCAATCGTTTCTTTTCTTGCAACAACTCTATGAAAAACCCTTTTCCTTTTACGGATGACAATAAACGCTATTTGAGTTACAACTATTACCTTCGGCACCGTTATGGTACGAAGGTTTTTAAAGTTGGTTTAGATGCGGGTTTTACCTGTCCTAATCGTGATGGAAGCTGTGGACATGGCGGTTGTACATTCTGTAATGCAATCGGCAGTGGCGATTTTGGCGGCAATCGACAGGACGAGTTGGAAGTTCAATTCACGAAAGGTTGGCAATTGATGCAAAAAAAATGGCCGATATCTCAAACAATCGCCTATTTTCAGTCATTCAGTAATACCTACGCATCACTCGACCATCTTAAAGAAATATATGACCCTTTCATTCAACGAAAAGATGTGGTTGCGATCGCAATCGCGACTCGAGCAGATTGTTTAAGTGATGAAACGATCGCTTATTTAGATTCACTCACGCAAATCAAAGACGTGTGGCTTGAGTTAGGACTACAATCCTCTAGTGATAATACCGCCCAACGTATCCATCGCGGTCATGATTTTGCCTGTTTCAAAAACACGTTCAACAAATTAAAACTTACCTCAATCAAAACAACGATCCATCTGATGAACGGACTTCCCGGTGAGAATATCCAAACAATGCTTCAAACAGCGCGTGATGTTGCAACACTTCATCCTGACGCAATCAAGATCCATATGTTGAATGTATTGAAGAATACGACAATGGCTCTTGAATTTGTAAATAATCCCTTCCCTATTTTAACGATGGATGAATATATTGATTGTGTGATTCAACAACTCGAACTACTGCCACCGGATATCATCATCCAACGATTGACGGGTGATGGGGATGCAAAAGAGCTACTAAGTCCGAGATGGGTTACGAATAAATTAGCTGTCTTGAACGGAATCGACAAAGAAATGAAAAGGCGGAATACTTGGCAAGGAATCCATTATTTAGGTTGAAATCATCCAGTAGTTAGAGTATCGTCAACAATTCAGTGAATGCCTGTAGATCACGTTGATGGATCAATGTTCCGATTGGACTTGTTGCAACAGATAAACGCTGTAGCACTTCTTCTGTATTTAGCCAGACAATTTCACTGATCAATATTTTTTCTTCAGCGGTTCGATCAGTGGGTCCGCTTTTTTTGTTGTTTCAGCCATATAAAAGACACTGCAGGTCATTCTTTCAATCAAATGATATTCATCGATCACAACGCCAATCAAGCGAAAGTGATCCGCTTCAAGACCACTTTCTTCGATTATTTCGCGCTTGGCTGCCGCCAGAAAGGTTTCTCCTTCTTCAACACCGCCGCCGCAGGTTTCGATGTGGTCGCGCAATCCAAATCCGTCCTCCCCTTTTATGGATAGAAAGGCGAATTTATCATCTGCGCTATGCAGAAAAACACGGGCTGTATAACGAACTTCTTTTATCGATGTTTTAGCCCAGAACGGATCATCGAAAACAGCTAGTAGTTTCATGTTTTTCTCCAAGAAAAAGACGCCTTGCGACGTCTTTAATTTAAAGTGGTTGATCTCAATTTGGGGGATACTGTACCGTCCGATGGGTGGGGGAAGTGGACGGTTACAGGAGAAATCTAGCCACTAGGTTTTCACCTAGACTAATATTACCTAATCAGTCCTCTGTTGTCAAGAAAAGTCTCCTTGAAAAACATGAATCCATCATCACGTAAAAAAAAGCCTTGCGGCCTTTTTTTATATTGTTGTAGAAAGGGAGGGTTACTACACCTGTAGTGTACGAAATAATCATCGGGGAACTATGCGTTTTTAGTGTGAAAATGTGTGAAATATAGAGAAGTTTATAAAAAAAGAAAAAAGACGGGGGAATGTCTTTTTTCTTTTTTTATAAAGGGGAAAGAATAAACTGTACGGTTCAAAAGGGGAAATTATTAGAGAAGAGGATTCCGTACAGGCAAGTATTTCCTTGCACCTTTAATATACCAATTAAGTGTGGTGGCAATATCGTAATACTGTGTTAAAATATGTGAAATAAACGATGAACGGAGGGCTTACCATGTTTCCACTTATTGGTGTATCGGCTCGCTTTACCAATGACCTTTATACATTGAATCAGGACTACTATGAAGCACTACAAGCAGCCGGTGCTACCGTTGTTCTTATACTTCCCGATACACCTGAGCGACTGCGCGAACTGCTGCTTAGACTAGATGGTATCCTGATTCCAGGTGGTGCCGATGTTGATCCCAATTATTACGATCAAACAAATACCCACAGCCATATCGTTCCTTGTGAGATCGATGAACTTGATCTTTCTCTCTGTGAACTCTCGATTGAGCTGAAACTTCCCCTGTTTGGCATCTGTCGCGGTCTACAGATCATCAATGTTGCGATGGGTGGAAGTTTGATCCAAGATATCACGACGCGGAATTCAAAAAGTCTGGATCACTCTTTCAGTGCACACCACCCACAACCGCAAAATGCGCACTCGATCTTACTCAGATCCGACACGAGGCTTTCCGGCCTTCTTGGTGATCGATGTAATGTAAATTCTTATCATCACCAGGCAATCGATAAAGTCGCCAAAGGGCTGCTTGTATCAGCTCTCAGTGACGATGGTATCATTGAAGCGATTGAAGGAATCGATATCATGGCTGTTCAATGGCACCCGGAGCGACTGCAGGATAATCCACTCCAATTTAGCTTGTTTAGTGATTTTGTGGAAACTTGTATCAAAGCTAAATCAAAAAGAAGTCAGCCCTAATCGCTGACTTCTTGTTATATGTAGTAGATCAAGCTTCCGAATTATAAGGTTTCATCGTATTATACCAAAGTGCCATGGCAAGCGGTATGAGTACGAAAAATGCCAATACGCGCAGCGTGCTGTCGACCCCAAACCAAGTGACCAGATAACCGCAGATCACCGGGGCTAACAGAATCGATAATCCCGAATACATCGACAACGCAAAGAGTTGGCCGGTCGACCTCAAATGTTCGGGTGACTCATTATTAACGAGTACTTTTGTCGCTACCGTCAATAAAGGAAATGTGACCATTTGGAATGTTGAAAAGGCGATGACTTGAAATGGAGTTGATGCCCAGGCATACCCCATGAATCGGAAGAAATACATACTGATTGAGAAAATCAGAAGCTTCTTCCCACCGAATCGGCGTAACATGAACGCTCCGCCGAAGAAAAACGGTAACTCGACCATCGCTTGATAAGACCATTTCATACTGATATCTGTATTAGAAGCACCCACGGCCAGCATTTTATCGACGACTGTATACATATCCGCCGTCGCAACGATATTGATGAACAGCAGAATCAATACCAAGAGAATATATTGTTTTGATTTTAGTAATAGTTTGATATCTTTTATTTTTAATGTTTCAGCACGTACAACTTTATGTGCATCGTTCAACCCATAACTGACCGCAAGTGTTAATAATGTCGTGATCATATAGGTGATACCCAGTGAACCGTATCCGAATTTTTCGATCACATAAGCGGTGATAGGACTACCGATAGCCCAACCCAAGGCCCCAAACGCACGAATCGGACCGAAATTGATTTGTAGAATCGGATCGACTTCAAGTGTCCATGTATCCAATAATCCAAGCACAATTCTAAACAACCCTCCCATAAAGGATACCGTCAACAAATGATAATAGAAAGATGTTCCGGTATAGGCATACATCGCCCAAGTAACGATCACAAATAAGACGGTGGATAAATAGAAGAACTTCTGGACGGTTCTGAATTTGTCACAGAGATAACCAAATAAGAATTGGCCAACCATCGCAACGATCGCCATCCCTGACAGAAGTAAACCACGTTGATCTGCCGAATATCCGGCTTTCGTCAAAAATGGGATAACTTGAGTATAAGGTACAGCATAGGAAATATACGCAATGAGAAACAGCAGCATGAATCTACTTATCAATAATCTGTCTTTAGTCATAGTATTCCCTCCTACTTGTTCATTTTACCATTGAAAGCTCGGTAAAAAAAGCACCAATAGGTGCTAGTTTGAGATTATTTCCTTTTCGGTGATGATAATATCCAGTTTGATGTCAGCATCATGCGGATATGTTGTATAGACGTGGGCATCATGGTAACATAAGCCAATCTTTTTTCCTTTGAAATTCTTAAGTGCACGATCATAAAATCCTTTACCATAGCCAATTCGATGAAGTTGATCGTCATAGGCCAATAGTGGAACAAACATGACTTCAATCGAATCCAGTTCAATCAGTTCACCTTCGGTTGGTTCCAAGAGTCCGAAGAATCCTGACTTCAGTTGTCTGAAATCAGTGAGTTTGACGAATTCGAGATCGTGTCCTTTGACTCTGGGCACAACGACCGTTTTATTATCCCATAACCAACTCGTGATACATTCGATCGTATCCACTTCACTTCCGATACTCACATAGATGCCAATGACCTTGGCATCATGCGCTAACCATAACGCATTCTGCGCGATGCCGGCAGAAGCTGTCAGTCGTTGTGAGGAAGAAAGCGCATCTCGTCTCTTTTTCCAAAAAGTACGAAGTTCATCTTTATTCATTATCCGACTGAACCTTCCATTTCCATTTTCATCAATTGGTTGAGTTCGACCGCATATTCCATCGGGAGTTCACGGGTAAAGGGTTCGAGAAATCCCATCACGATCGTTTCGGATGCTTGTGATTTACTAAGTCCGCGACTCATTAGATAAAACAATTGTTCTTCAGAGATCTTAGAAACGGTTGCTTCATGTTCAACAGTGGAAGTTGGATTGGCTACGATATTAGTCGGCAGTGTATCACTGCGACTTAAGTCATCTAAAATCAATGTGTCGCACTCGACTTTTGATTTAGCTTTATAGGCTCCGGCGGTATGTTGGATCAAACCGCGATAATTGACTTCTCCCCCGTTACGGGCAACTGATTTCGATATGATGGTACTTTGTGTGTGGGGAGCTTGATGGATCATTTTAGCCCCTGCATCTTGAATCTGATGAATGTGACTGGCAACAGCGATTGAAATCGTCATACCTCTGGCATATTCACCGGCTAGAATACATGCCGGGTATTTCATGGTGATATGCGAACCGATATTTCCATCGACCCATTCCATGATTCCATGGTCATAGACTTTTGCGCGTTTCGTAACTAAATTCAATACATTGTTTGACCAGTTTTGAACGGTTGAATAGCGGCATTTAGCGTTTTTGAGCACGATGATCTCGACAACGGCTGCATGTAGGGAGTCTTTTGAATAAGTAGGTGCTGTACAACCTTCGACGTAATGCACATCTGCACCTTCATCAACAATAATAAGTGTCCGTTCAAACTGACCCATGCTTTCCGAATTGATGCGGAAATAGGATTGTAAAGGCTTATCGAGCTTAACACCCGGCGGAACATAGATAAACGAGCCTCCGCTCCATACTGCACTGTTGAGTGCTGCAAACTTATTGTCACCGAACGGTACGATGGTCGCAAAATACTTACGGAAAAGTTCTGGATAGTTTTTTAAGGCACTATCGGTATCAGTAAAGATGACACCTTTATCTTCCACTTCTTGAAGCATATTATGATAGACCATTTCCGATTCATATTGCGTAGCGACTCCTGACAAGAATTTCTTCTCGGCGTCAGGAATACCCAAACGATCGAAGGTATTTTTAATCGATTCCGGAACATCATCCCAGTTGTTTTGCATCTTCTCGCTTGGTTTGATGTAGTAGGTGTATTCAGCGAAGTCGATCTGCGACAGATCAGGTCCGAAAGCCGGCATCGGTTTTTTCAAAAAAACATCAAATGAACGCAGTCTGAAATCAGTCATCCATTGCGGTTCACCTTTGATTTTCGAAATTTCTTCGACGATCTCGCGGGAAATACCCTTTTTAGTACGATAAACACTTACATCTTCGTCATGAAACCCATATTGGTATTCGTTCTGAGGCAACATGTCGTTTTGTTTGTTACTCATGTTTATCCTCGCTTTCTTCCACTAACTTTAGGATCGCATTCCATCCGATGGTGGCACATTTAATACGATTGGCTTGTTTACCTACTTGATGAAAAGCGACAGCTTCCTGGAGAATTTCTTCATCGAACTGTTTCATTTCGATCATTGAATTATATTCACCGATGATTATTCTCGCTTCTTCGATTGTTTTTCCGTTTAATAATTCCGTCATAATCGATGTCGATGCCGTCGAGATTGTACAGGCGACACCATCAAAATTCACATCAGTGATGATGCCGTTTTCAATTTTCGCTTGAACAGTAATATCATCGATGCATGAATCACTGGCCATATGAATTGAGCCATACCCTTCGTCACCGGATAAATGGTGATGCCGCGGATATTCATAATGATCCATGATGATTTGGCGCAGTATCATCGGATCCTTTAACATATCAGACATAAAAACCCTTCTTTCTATAGGTAAAGGTCAACACATTTCTCAAGTGTGATCTCTGAACACACTTGAATGAAACGATCGACTTCTTCTTTGGTATTGTAGAAATAGACACTGGAACGAATTGTTTCGGATGTTTTCAGCACATCGATCAAAATCTTTGCGCAATGGGTTCCGGAACGGACGGCGATTCCCTTAGAATTCAGATACATCGCTGCATCTTGAGCGAAAACACGTTCGACATTGAATGTCACAATACCGGTTGCCGCATGTGGATTATATAAATGTATATTAGATAGTTTCTGAAGTTGTTCAACCATATAAGTACGCAGACCATGTTCATATTTTTCAATCGTATCCATACCGACTTCTTCTAAATAGAGAATCGCTGCTTTGAGTCCGAGTACAGCTTCAATGGCCGGAGTTCCGGCTTCGAATTTAAAGGGTGGATTTTTCAATAGAATATTACCGCAGATGTCAAAACGGGCATTACTGCCGCCTCCCAACATAAACGGATCCATTTTTTCTAACAGTTTATATTTTCCGAATAACACTCCGACACCCGTTGGTCCAACCATTTTATGGGCTGAAAAAGACAGAAAATCAATATCCCAATCACGAACATCGGTTCTGATATGCGGTACCGATTGAGCTCCGTCAACAGAAATGATAGCCCCATATTCGTGAGCGATCGCAGCCATCTCTTTGATCGGTGCGATAAAACCCAGAACGTTGGTGATATGAGCTACTGCAACGACTTTGACGCCTTGATGCATGGCTTTCTTAAAATTCTCGATCGTCAGTTCACCTTCTTCGGTGAGTTCGATATATTCAATCACAGCTCCTGTTACTTCAGCTGCTTTAAACCAAGGTAAAATATTAGACGCATGCTCAGCTTCACTGGAAAGAATGACATCCCCTTTTTTGAGATATTTCTGACCATATCCGTACGCAACCAGATTCAGTGAAGCACTGGCGCCGGAAGTAAAGACAACTTCACGCTCCTCTGCACAAATGAAGCGGGCAACGGCTTTACGGGTCTGTTCATATTCGTCACTGACTTGATAGGAAAGTTCATAATCACCGCGATGAATGTTGACTGACTGATGAGTATAATAGCGCACGACCGCATCTACAACGGATTGTGGTTTGAAGGTCGTCGCTGCATTATCAAAATAGATCAGATTCGGTGACGTTTCTGAAACATTTTTAAACATCGGGAAATCACTGCGAATTTTATTTACATCAAACATGTGTCGCTCACCTTTTCATGGATTTGGTTGATAAAATACTCTCGCACGCTCTCTTCTTCGATGACAGCGGCGATCGGATACAGATATCCGTACACGATCAATTGGGTTGCTTCATTACGATCAAGCCCGCGGGCTTGTAAATAATAGAGTTGATCTTCGTCGATTTGGCCGATACTTTGGGCATGACTGGCTTCAACATCATTGTTATCGATATACAACTTAGGAAAAACAGTTGCCTTCTGATGTTCAGCTAAATTTAAGACCCGTGATACCTGATGCGTTTTTGAACGCGGTGCTTGTTTTTCAATCCGCCCAATGGCATCTAATTTCAGATTCCCTTGATCTAACATAACAGCGTAATTTTCCATATGACCTGTCGTATCCGAATGAACATGACGTACTTGGAGACTGACTTCTTTGCTTGTCGATACGATAGCTGCACTGCGAACATCTGCTTGTGCGCCGAATCCCTCTAATAACACTTCACTTGTACGATGTAAAACTTCATTATTCAAATCACCGTAAGCCAAGGTAAGATGTGCATTTTCTCTAACATGATAGGTTTCCGTCATGGTGACGATCCCTTGATTCCACCAAAGAACACTTACACTGCTTTCGTCACCGATTTCAAACTCTACTTCCAAATTCCCTTCACCGACCAATGTCAGGATCAAATTTTGCACCTGCCCAACTGTGCTTTTAAACAACAGTCGCTGAGTTATCCCAAGGTCGATTGAGATCTGACGTAAACCCTGATTATCAGAGTTCAGATTCAAAGTACCGTTGAGAATCTCATTCATGAACTTGTCCATTTTTTGGATTTACAGCACAGGTACCAAGTGAACCGACACTCGATCTCTTTATAACGGGTTCTTCGATCTCTTTGATTTCGACACCCAATTCTTTTTGTAACCAATCATATCCGTCTTCATCGATCTTTGTGACCAAGGAACTATCCCCGGATAACACAATTTTACCGTCAATCATGATATGCGAATGAGTCGGTTGGATCAACTGATAAAAACGATCGTAATGCGACACAATGATCAGACCCATCTTGTGTTCCTGCATCTGTTTCAGGATCGCATTCGCCACAATTTTAAGTGCATCAACATCAAGTCCACTATCGATTTCATCCAACATAGCGATCGTTGGTTTTAACAACATCATCTGCAGAATCTCATTACGCTTCTTTTCTCCACCTGAAAAACCTTCGTTAACATAGCGATGTGCCAAATCAGATTTCATTTCTAATTCATTAACGGCTTTTTCCATCTCTTTAATAAAAGTAAACAAAGGAATCGGTTTCTCACGGCGAGAATTCAATGCCGCTTTCAGAAAATCAGAGTTAGTAACTCCGGCTACTTCTTGCGGATACTGCATTCCCAAGAACAATCCGGCTTGACTGCGCTTGTCGACGGTCATTGCCAGAACATCTTGATCATCAAATAATATCTGCCCTTGTGTAACGATATAACGCGGATGACCCATGATGGCTGCTAATAATGTTGACTTACCGTTTCCGTTAGGCCCCATCAGTGCATGTATTTCACCGGAACGGACAAGTAAGTCCACCCCTTTTAAAATCTCTTTTCCATCTATCTCGACATGCAAATCACGAATTTCTAAAGTACTCATTTCTGCCATCCTTTCTGCTCAACTCATTTTACCAAATATATTGGCGCTCTTAAAGCAAAATGATATGTGAACATTTAATGAAAACATGTCTATTATATCATGAAACAAGCCCACTAGACTGTATTGAGAGGCTGCTTTGGTTGCAAATGGCATACAAATCACCTATAATAAGAAAGATTCAATCAGGAGGTTTCACATGGTAGAAACGCTTAAAAAACAATGGTTTGTGGTATTAATTGCCTTATTACTGGTCCTTACCGTATTTTACTTTGTTTATGATCAAAACAAAGACAAATTACCCGGCAAGTCAGCCGGTGGAAAAGATGTCGTCTTCTCAGTCGACAGTACAAATGTTACAGCAGACGAATTATACACAAAATTATATGATTCGATGGGTGTTTCAGCTGTATACACTTATTTTGAAAGAGCGGTCGTTGATACAGCTGTTAAAACAACAGCAGATTTGAAATCGGAAGCAAAATTAAAAGCCGATGGAATCATCAAGAATTTTTCTGATTATTACGGTGCTGATCAATACGAATCCTATTTATTATCGGCTGTAAAAGGTACTGGATATAACTCGATTGCAGAATTGAGTGACTACTTCCTACATGACTTGAAGTTAAAACAACTGACTAAATCATATTTGAATGACAATATGGACAAATACTTCCCTGCTTTCCAAGCGGCCAATTCACCGAGAATTGTCAGTCATATTTTGGTTGCGATGGATGATCCTGCCAAACCAACAGCTGAAGAACAAGCACGTTTAACGACTGTAAAAACAGCGTTAGCGGGTGGTATGGATTTCGCAACGGCTGCTAAAACCTATTCGGAAGATTCTGTATCGGCAACTGTTAACGGATCGATCGGTTATGCCGACAAGAATTCTAAACTGGATGCAACCTTCCTTGCGACAACAATGGCGCTTAAGAATGGTGAGACCAGCGGATGGATCATATCTCAATATGGCTATCATCTGATTAAAGTTACAAGTACAGCATTGGAAGACTTAAAAGCTGACCAAGGTTTCTATGATGCTTTAGCGGCTTCTGATGCGACGATTATTTCCACTGTTGTTTGGAATCAGGCTAAAACATTGAATGTTAAATTCAGCGATGATGCCACTAAAACTGCCCTGTTAAAATACATGGGCATTACGGAATAGGAAGGTAAAAACAATGAAAAAATTATTTCTGATTCTGTTGATCTTGGTTCTCTTGGTCGGTTGCAGTGATGCATCAGCCAAAGTATCCGGTTCTAACACAGCATTGATTACGATGGATGGAGCCAAAGTAACAAAAGGTGAAATCTATTCTATTATGGGCAATCAGGATACTACTTCCATCGTCTTACAGATGGCGACGAAAATTGTTCTCAACAAGGAAATCGGACTGACTGATGAAGTTAAAAAGTTAGCAGATGAGCAATTGGCTACCATTAAGACATCCTTGGGTGACTCCCTTCAGACCTATTTGGATTATTACAAATATGCTGATATTCAAGCATTGTATGACGAGAACATTGTTCCTGGTATTCAACAAGAATTGTTAGTCAAAAAATATGTTACAGATAATTTTGATACCCTAGCAGTAACTTATTTCCCGCGTAAAGCGCGTGTCATTGAAACGACAACCGAAGCCCTTGCTATTTCAGCGATCGCTGAAATTAAAGCGGGTGCCGATTTCGCTGCCGTTGCGAAGAAATATTCTTCGTCGACATATACCGGTGCTGAACAAATCGTATATAGCGCCACCAGCCTTCCTGTAGATGTATTGACGTTCGCTAAATCGACAACGGTACCAACCTTGTCACCGACCGCGATCGCTGATGCAAAGACTGGAAAATTCTATGTGATTCAGATTACTGTTGCAGATCCTGCGAAGTTCAAAGATGAAATCATTTCGAATTTTGCTACTCAAGATGCGTTTGTATCATTGACACTGGCAACTTCCTTCAAGTCAGGCAAATTCAAGATCTATGATAAAGCGATTTATGATCTATTTGCAGCTAGTTATTCAGACTACATGATTCAAGTAAAAAAATAAGTTAAAAAACCGAGAAAGTAAACTGTACCCTTTGTAAAGGACACA
>JBBRCP010000013.1:0-28652 GCA_038204785.1 Erysipelotrichales bacterium | reverse complement strand
CGACGGTGTCTTCCATGGAAGTGCTTCGGCTGATGCCTTGGCTATTCCGGGTTACACACCGGATATGGCCAGCAAGTCGATTACTGATCTACAATTATTAGGGAATATTATCACATTTAATTACACAGCAAACGCAGTTGAATACACAGTTCGTTATATTGATGAGAATGGTGATCCATTGGCTGCACCTGCCACATTCGACGGTGTCTTCCATGGAAGTGCTTCGGCTGATGCCTTGACTATTCCGGGTTACACACCGGATGCCGCCAGTAAGTCAATTGCTGATCTGCAACTTGAAGACAACGTGATTACTTTCAATTACACAGCCAACGAAGTCGAATATACCGTCAGATATTTAGATGAGAACGGTCATAAACTATTAGCATCTATCATATTGCCAGGTGTCTTCCATCACAGTGTATCTGCAACTGCTCCGGCTATTTCGGGTTACACACCTGATGCTGCTAGTAAGTCAATTGCTGATCTGCAACTTGAAGACAACGTGATTACTTTCAATTACACAGCTAATGCAGTTGAGTATACAGTTCGTTATATTGATGAGAATGGTGATCCATTGGCTGCACCTGCCATATTCGACGGTGTCTTCCATGGAAGTGCTTCAGCGAACGCTTTGGCTATTCCGGGTTACACACCGGATGCCGCTAGTAAGTCAATTGCTGATCTACAATTATTAGGGAATATTATTACTTTCAATTACACAGCCAACGAAGTTGAGTATACAGTTCGTTACATTGATGAGAATGGTGATCCATTGGCTGCACCTGCCACATTCGACGGTGTCTTCCATGGAAGTGCTTCGGCTGATGCTTTGGCTATTCCGGGTTACACACCGGATGCCGCTAGTAAGTCGATTGCTGATCTGCAACTTGAAGGCAATTTGATTACGTTCAACTATACAGCAAACGCAGTTGAGTATACAGTTCGTTATATTGATGAGAATGGCAACCCATTGGCTGCACCTGCCACATTTGATGGTGTCTTCCATGGAAGTGCTTCAGCGAACGCGTTGGATATTCCGGGTTACACATCGGATGCTGCCAGCAAGTCAATTGCTGATCTGCAACTAGTAGGAAATATTATTACCTTTAATTACGCAGCGATAGTTATTCCAGCCAACATTGCTCCGATATCTACAGGCGCAACCTATGTAGTAATTCGTGGTACAGCGATCACTCGCAACCTAACCGCTACAGATGCTGAAGGCACAGCAGTTACTTATACTTTGATTACAGGACCGACCCATGGAACAGTTACTCTAAATGCTACAACAGGTCGATTCACTTATACTAACGATGGATTGAACTTAACACCTGACACATTTACATTCCGTGTCAATGATGGAAAAGACAATTCAAATATCGCAAGAATTACACTTACGATCATCGAACTGGCGATTGTTAATACAGCGCCGACAGCTACTGACATCACCTATACAACTCCATATCAAACAGCTTTAACAAAAAATTTGAATGATCTGACCAGTGATGCTAATGGTGATCCACTTACATTTATTATTGTTTCGCAGCCGACAAACGGTACACTTACTATTAATGCAAACGGCAATTATACTTATACGCCGAAGAGTGGATTCAGTGGAGATGACAGTTTCACCTATAAGAGTAATGATGGTAAAGCTGATTCTAACATTGGAAAAGTATCAATCAAAGTTGAGGCAGAAATCATTGTTACACCTGAACCGACACCGCAAGCTAATTTAACAACTTGGTATTGGTTGGCAGGACTTCTTGGACTATTATTATTCTTCCTACTTGCACTCATTCGTCGTCCACGTCCTCAGATCAATGATGTAATGATGAATCCTGATGGAACCTATACAGTTAAATGGGGTTACTTAGGACCACGCTTGATGCATAAAGACTATGATCGTGATGAATCTGTGTTTGAAGTTCTTGAAGGAAATGCTATAAAGCTTCCTGAAGAAGCACAAGTTCCTTACGAGTTCGATCGCGGACAACATGAAAACCTGTTTGAGACAATAGTTGATGACAGTACAGTAATCCGTTGGACGATCAAGAAGAAAGAAGAAATACTCAATAAAGAAGTGATTGATAAAATTCTTAACAACAAAAAATAATTGAATAACAGTTTATGTGGGAGCGTTGAAATAACGCTCCCTTTTTTTGCAGGCAAGTGACAAATCAATGAAGGAGAATGATATAATAGTTCATATTGGGGAAGAGTTAAAATGAAAAAGAAACAAACATCGCATGCTCCACGCTTAATGGCACTGGACTTCTTTAAATATATCGGGCCGGGAATGTTGGTTACCGTTGGATTTATAGACCCGGGAAACTGGGCATCCAATGTATCTGCCGGATCAGATTACGGAATCAAACTACTTTGGATGGTCACTTTGTCGACGTTGATGCTGATCGTACTTCAACATAATGCGGCTCATCTCGGAATCGTCACTGGCGATTGCTTGTCTGAATCAGCCAGTAAACATATCCGGCCTTGGTTAAAAAACATTATTTTATCGACGGCGGTAGTAGCCTCGGTTTCAACCGCTTTGGCAGAGATTATGGGTGGAGCTATCGCTTTAGAAATGCTTTTTAAATTACCAATCAAAATCGGATCACTACTTGTATTAGTATTGATACTATGGATGTTGTTGACCAATTCCTATAAAAAATTAGAACGTTGGATCATTGGTTTTGTATCATTGATTGGATTATGTTTTATCATTGAACTCAGTTTGGTCAAAATTGATTGGCCGGCAGCGATGGTTGCCTGGGTAACACCTAGTTTTCCGAAAGGAAGTATGCTGGTTATCATGAGTGTGTTGGGAGCAGTCGTAATGCCGCATAATTTGTTTCTTCACTCTGAAATCATTCAAAGCCGTCAATGGAATCTACAAGATAAAGTGATTATGGAACGCCAACTAAAATATGAATTCATGGATACATTATTTTCGATGATGATCGGGTGGGCAATCAACAGTGCGATGATCCTGATCGCAGCTTCCGTTTTTTTCGGTAATGTTAAAATCACTGAATTAGGGCAAGCTCAACAAATGTTAGTGCCGATGCTCGGCTCAGGGGCTGCAATTATTTTTGCTTTAGCGTTACTGTTTGCGGGTATATCTTCATCCGTCACGGCGGGTATGGCAGGCGGGAGTATTTATGCGGGAATCTTCAGTGAACCCTATGATATCAAAGATAGTCATACGAAGACTGGCGTGTTGGTCACCTTGGTTCCGGCTGCTATTCTGATTCTATTTATCAACGACCCATTTAAAGGACTCGTTTATTCACAGATGCTTTTAAGTATTCAGTTGCCAATCACTGTCTTCACGCAAATCTATCTAACATCATCGAAAAAGGTCATGGGAGAGTACGCAAATAGTACAAAAGACAAAATTGCACTATGGTTAGTAGCACTTTGCGTGACAGCTCTCAATATTGCGCTATTTATTAGTATAATTACGGTCTAAATGAATGTGAATATTTGATTTAGAGAGTATAATAATGTTAAGCCGATTGTTTCGGCGGAGGTGCATGAATGACAGATCTGATTCAGTTTATTATCCAAGCGATCCTAGTTGTTTTGGCGGTATATCTGTTGATATTCAAGATCTTCGGATTACGCGTCATTAACTCAAATGAAGTCGCAGTCGTCGAAAAATGGTGGAGTACAAAAGGTTCACTTAAAGATTCCATTATTGCGCTTAATGGTGAAGCTGGATACTCTCCTGACTTGCTACGTGGCGGTATCCATTTTAAATCCGTGTTGATGTATAAGATTCATAAATATCCGTTAATAACAGTACCGCAGGGGCAGATCGCTTACTTGTTCTCCCGTGACGGAAATCCGTTATCACCGACTCAGACGTTAGGCAAAATCGTTCCAGAAGCCAATAACTTCCAGAATGTCAGAGGCTTTCTACAAAACGGTGGTCAAAGGGGTCCTCAACGCGGAATCATTCGTGAAGGAACCTACGCTATCAACTTGGCTCAATTTATTGTTATCACACCGAACGATATTAAAATGATTCAGACGACATTGCGTTCAGAACGTTCTGAATTAATTACGATGCAGCAAACATTAGCTTTGCGTAAAGCATTCTCACCCGTTGTTATCATGGGTTCCACGGAAGAGAGCAGCGACAATATGTGTATCGTTACCGTTCATGACGGCTTACCACTAGAACAGGGTGAAATCATTGCACCGAGTGTCGGAGAAGCACATTCTAGTTTCCAAGATCCGGAAAAATTTCTCGAACTTGGGGGACGTCGCGGTAAACAGATCCAAGTACTTACCGATGGTACGTATTATATTAACCGTTTGTTTGCTACCGTTGAGTATCGTCCTAAAACAGTTGTACCTATCGGTTTCGTCGGAGTCGTTGTTTCTTTCTTCGGAAAAGAAGGCAAAGATACGACAGGTGCAGATTATCGCCATGGCGAGCTAGTTGAAGTCGGTTGCAAGGGTGTGCTCGAAAAACCGCTGATGCCTGGTAAATATGCATTCAATACAGATGCCGGTAAAGTCGTTTTAGTTCCTACGACCAATATTATTCTTAAGTGGAACAAATCCGAGACTGGTGATCATAAGTATGATGAAAATCTGACAGAAGTCGATATCATCACGAAGGATGCATTTGAACCTGCATTGCCGTTATCGGTTGTTATGCATATCGATTACAAGCAAGCTCCTTGGGTTATTCAACGTTTTGGTGACATCAATATGTTAGTCAACCAATCGTTGGATCCTTTAGTCGGTGCTTATTTCAAAGATGTCGCTCAGACGAAGACCCTAATTGAGTTGATCCAAGAACGTAGCGAGATTCGTGAACGTGCTGTCACCGAAATGAAGGCTAAATTTGAAAAGTATAATTTACAGTTGGAAGAAGTGCTTATCGGTACTCCACGTTCTCCTGTTGCCGATGTTCAGATTGAAAATATTCTGATGCAGTTACGTGAACGTCAGATCGCTGAAGAAAAGAAAGTTACGTATCAGAAACAACAGTCCGCTGCAGAGAGTGAGAAATCACTGCGTGAAGCGCAAGCAATTGCTGAACAGCAATCCTTCTTAACTAAATCAAATATTCAGATTGAGATTGAACGTAATAGTGGTGCTGCTTTAGCCAGCAAAGCTGAACAAGAAGCTAATCAGATCATTGCATTAGCCAGAGCTAATGCGACTAAAGTACGAGTAGAAGGCGAAGCGGAAGCATCTAAAGAATCCAATGTCGGTTTGGCTAGAGCACAAGCAATTGATGCCCAGGTTAAAGCATACGGCGGAGCTGAATACCGTGTCATTCAAGAAATTGCTACGCAGTTAGCGGATGCAATCAAGAATGCTAAAGTCGATGTTGTCCCAAGAACAGTTGTCAATATGGGCTCAAATGAAAATGGTGGAAGCGAGAATATCGTAGAAGCTTTGTTGAAACTAATGACGCTGAATAAACTCGGTGTTGATGTCAGTAAGACACAAGAAGTCATTGATCAGCCCGTCAAAAGAGTAGAATAGTTTCGATATCAGTTCATGAACAAAGCCCTCAATCAATTTAAAATGATTGAGGGCTTGATTATTTAACGAACCGTATTGCTTTAGAGTCGAGTAGATATTCGTAATATGGAAATAGACTGATCACTTTTCTCATACGGACGGATATATCGACCGGAATATGTTGAAACATATTAGCTGAAGTATCCGGACCTACAAGGGTTTTGTATAAACCAAACTTTCGAATGTCACTGTTGCCGACGATTGAAATTTGAAAACTCCAGATGTGTTGAGAAACATGATGCGCATATCCATCTTGAGCTACTTTAAAGGCTGATCGATTATTAAACTTAGCTAGGGGTTGATTCACATCCAGATAAATCGTATTCTGTTCATACAGATGGATATAGGTTTTTAATGGTTCGAATGTACCATATTTTTGAGTAAGATCAGGAAAGACTGTTGGGTCATTACTTTTTTCAATGGCGGTACGTAGAATGTCAGTATTCATCATATGGGCACCATGGCCATATTCACCTTTGATATCATGAGCCAATATTACATCAGGTTTGAATCTACGTATCAATTCAACCTGATAACGTAATATTTTGGTTTCATCATAGACTGAATAAGCATGTGCCAAACTTCTGGAGGCAATATCCGGAAACTCACCAATGATCGGATAAGAGGTAATGCCCAATTCCCATAAGCTGGCTAATAACTCATGAGGGCGCGGAGGTTGATCATTGTGATTCACCATAAAGGCAACTTGAATTTTCTTTTGTTGATTCACATAGGTTGCGATGGCAGCCCCGAAATAGAGAACTTCGTCATCTGAATGGGTTGGTAAGACAAGCATGTCGGCTTTCTTATAAGGAGTTTGCCAAACTTGAACCGATGAAGGAAGAGTACCTGTCGAATAAATCGTCATTGTCGCAATTCTTGCGTTTGGTAGAGACACGATAATTTCTTTGCTTGGAGTGTCTAATTGAATCAATTCGTGTAAAAAAGCGTTATTACCCGCAACATGCTGAGTGTTGTTATAAGTGATCGAATAAGGCAATGGAACAACCTCAAACTGGATATACAGATACTGAATGCTTTCTTGCGATTGGATGACCAACTGACTGTTGGAAGCTGGAGTAACGATCGTAGACAAAAGCGTATCGGTCAACGCACGAGGTGCCGCAACTTTATTTAACAGCCATTTCGCAGAACTATTCAAATTGACAGCTTCACGCGATACCGCAGAATTATCCGTTATGTTACTGGTCAACGTCGGTTCTAATCCATACACCGGCGTAAGCAGGATTGCTGAAAAGAGTAATAGTGTGATTTGAAGTAATCGATGTGTGAATATTTTCATTTGTTTTCTCCATGATGCAAAAAAATAACTGATATTTATTAAAGTAAGCGATTTTTACGAATGAATATCTTTTAATGATTCAACTAATATAGTATAGTTGTATCATAATTTCAAAAATTTATCGATACTTAAGTTGGAAATATTACCAAGGTAATTGGCCGGGGGGTTAAATATGTTAGCGATTGCGATTATTCCTACACTGAATCCTAGTGAAAAAATCTTAGAGGTAGTTAATGGGTTGATAACTCATGGTTTTAAACTTATCATCATTGTGAATGATGGCAGTAAACCTGAAAAACAATATATTTTTGATAAGTTGAATCAATATCAAGAGGTCGAAATTGTAACACATAATATAAATAAAGGAAAAGGGGCGGCTTTAAGGACCGCTTTTCAATACGTACTTAGCAATCATCCAAGTTTTGACGGTGTTGTTACACTTGATGATGATGGACAACATAAAATCGAAGATGTGATTGCCTGTGCAGAAGCTCTTAAAGAAAACAAGAACAGTTTGATTATGGGTTGTCGTAATTTCAAAGCAAAAGAAACACCCTTCAAAAATCGTTTGGGGAATAAAATTACAGTCTTTGTTTTCGGTTTAGCCTACGGAGTGAGAATCAGTGATACACAAACAGGATTACGAGCGATACCTACTCAACATCTGAGCATCTACTTGAATGTACCGGGTGATCGTTTCGAATACGAATCGAATATGTTGGTTGAGGCGAAAAATAATTCGATCAATTTCGTCGAAGTTCCGATTCAAACGATCTATCTTGAAAAGAATAAAGCATCCCATTTCAATCCAATTGTTGATTCGTGGCGAATTTATAAACAGATATTTACTTTCTTTTTCTCTTCTGTGGCGGCATTTGTTGTCGATATAACCCTGTTTGGAGTGTTAAGTAAAACGCTTCAGATCGAGTCAACATTAAGATTGGTTTTCTTCGCTACCATCGGAGCACGAGTAGTGTCTTCACTGTTTAATTTCTTGATGAATCGCTACGTCGTATTCAAAAGAAAAAACAGTCTTGGAAAAGCTATCGTTCGCTACTACACATTAGCTGTTTTTCAGGCTTTGGTTTCATTCGGATTGGTCAGTTTATGCACAATTTTCATGTCAAAAGAGCTCTTGGTTGTATGGAAAGTGATCGTGGACCTGGGTTTATTTATTATCAGTTATCGAATTCAAAACAGATGGGTCTTCCAAAAGAAAGCAGCAGCTAAAATGACAAAGAAATCGACTATTATGACAGTTGTATTTGATGGATTAAAACTATTTGGCGTGACATTGTTACTTATTCTCGTGTTATTTTTCGGTTCAACGACGATCGTCAGTTACGGACCTTCATCAGCTGCCAGAGATTTATTTGTTTTGACGGTAATGGAAACAAGTGCTGCCAAATTCCTAGCTAGAATCTACTTCTCTAATGAACAAATCAAAACGATCATCAAGCTGAATTCAGCACATGATACGGGTGAAGTTTCAAATGGTGATGATATCGTAATACCGAAAGACAGTGATACTTTTGATATAAAGGCGATCACTGTTGAAAATATTACCGGCGCTACTTTTATTGGAAAGTTGATGATCGTCAATGACCCTTCACGTTTGTTTGTTGCGACATTACCGGAATTCAGTCAAAACGGACGCGGAAAACTGTTAAGTACATTAGTCAGTGAAAATAATGCAATTGCCGGAATCAACGGGGGTGCATTCTCAGATATTGCTGGAGTAGGTAAAGGCGGAATGCCATTGGGTGTTGTGATTCAAAATGGAAAAATTCGAGTAAACTTAGCCAGTGAGTACTCGACATTGATTGGATTTGACTTCAATAATCGTTTAGTCGTTGGTAAAATGACAGCGCAAGAAGCTATCGCTAAAGGGATGAAAGAAGCTGTTAGTTTTGGACCGGCATTGATTATCAATGGTAATCGAGTTCCGATCACAGGTTCAGGCGGTGGCTTGAATCCACGTACAGCAATCGGTCAACGAGCCGACGGTGCCGTATTATTACTTGTTATCGCAGGAAGACAGGCGACAAGTTTAGGCGCTTCTTATGCCGATATCGCTGATATCATGGTCGAACATGGAGCTGTCAATGCGGCTAATCTTGACGGAGGCGGATCTACGTTATTGATTTATAACGGAGAAATGATGAATCCTGTTGCTTTAGTCAATGGTCCAAGAGAAATCCCAACAGCGTTTCTGGTGAGAAAGTAGATATGAAAAGTAAGATGAAAACAAAAAAATCAACTAGAAGTCCAAAATTCAATAAATTTTTAAAAGGATTCATAATTACAGCTTTGTTGATAATCGCTTCATTCATGGTATTTTTATGGTTCTTCTTGACCGATTATCAAAAAATGTTGCCGGGTGAATATGGTAAGCAAATCGTAGAAGCTTATCAAACAGGAGATGTTAAATTACTTGATAAATACAGTGACAATATGCCTGCTTCATTTCAGAATCCAACAATATTCAACAAATATCTGGAACAATTCGGTGCTTCGAAATCAATCTTTTTCTACCCGATCACATCCAAAAATCCAAATCAAATTCTTTATGAAGTTGCCGGTGACACAAAAAAAATTGCCTCACTGACCTTAGAAAAGACAGGCAAGAAGTCATTATTTGGGTTCAGTAAATATAAGATCGTGAATTTAAGTTACCATCCGCTTTATGAATATACGATCACTGCGCCAAGTGATGTTTCAATATCTATTAATGATCTCCCAATTGACGCGAAATATCTGACTGAGGATAAACAAGTGATCACCAGTTACACACAAGTTCAAACGAATCCAATCTCATATGTAAAATACAAAATAACTGATTTCAACTATATCGTCACTCTGACGGCGCAAGATGTTGCTAAATCCGAACTGTTGATTGAACAGGATGCTGCTAAACACACCTATACCATTTCGAAAGTTCCGTCCGATGCGATTAAAAAAGAGATATCAGCGTTTGCGGTGAAAGTATCGAAAGCTTATTCCGTATATACGACTTTAAGATATTCATCTTTTAATGGTCTATCTGCTTTGTTGTATCCTAATACAACCTTCTATAGTTATATCCGTACTTATGAAAATGTGTGGAATTACACATATACAGTCGACCGATATGAGAATCTCGAAATCAAAAATTATATCAAATACTCTGATACCGAATACTCATGTGACATCAGTTATAAATATGTAATTCTTCGTTCGACCGGAGTAGAGAAATCATGGCCGGTTTCATGGCGCTACTATGTCACCAAGAAGACGGGAACGTGGTTAGTTTCAGATATGCGACCGCAATAAGCAATCGTAACAGAAATAATCCTAAACAAAAAAGTACACCTTAATGGAGCATTATCCTTAAAGTGTACTTTTCTTTATTTGATCAATATTGAATCACTCGCGGTAGTTTTTTGGCCTGTGAGATCCAATCTTCTAATTGATAGATTGTGGGCAGTTTCCTAACAAGATTCTTCTCTTCGTTCAATTTTGTCAGTTTCTCATTTAGGTGAGAAGCATTGCGTACTGCAAGTTCTGTGACGGTATCAACTCCACCTGCTTCCAATAAATCTGCATATTCACTTCCAACACCTTTAATACGGTAAAGATCAATATGGTTAATCCATTCAAGAATCAAATGTTCACTGATTCCGGCTGCTTCAGCCAACTCTGCACGTCCATGTTTTGTTGCGCCTTTCAGCAATAATTTATCCGTATTCTTAATCCCGACGTCATTTAATTTCGCTTCGAAAGATGGACCGATACCTTCGACATAACTCAATTTCGGCATGTGATTGAACCTCCTTTGCCTTTACAATTTCATTGTAAATCGAATCAAAAGAATAATCAATCTTTGTACTTAGGGAAACAACGTTTGAGTCCATATTTAGCAAGTAACTAAGGATAAGTTTAGAGAGTTATTCCCCATTCAACGTTAAACGAAATTTATTTTTCATTACACAAAACTATATTATAAATGTTTATTTTGTTTCAATTTTCACTTAAATCACCCCCGAGTTAGATAAAGTATGAACGTGTTGGCAAATCTTTCCGGTATGTATCTTGAGTGTTGCGTGTAAATCAATTAAAATAGAATCATAGATACAGAAAGAGGAACATGATGAATCAACCCAGTTTAGTAATTTTAGCCGCGGGAATGGGAAGCCGATACGGAGGACTCAAACAGATCGATACTGTTGGATCCAATGGAGAAAGTATCATTGATTTTTCCATCTTTGATGCGATTCAGGCAGGATTTAAGAAAGTGTACTTAATCATCCGTAAAGAACATGAAGAAGCTTTCCGACAAGCATTGACGGATAAGATCGAATCCATGATCGATGTTGAATTTATCTATCAGGATATCCATGATCTTCCGAAAGAGTATAAAGTTCCTGAAGGAAGAGAAAAACCATGGGGAACTACCCATGCTTTGTTGGTGTGTCGCAATCAAGTAAAAGAACCGTTTGCGATCATCAACGCTGATGATTATTATGGAAAAGATGCTTTCGTTCAAATTTATGAATTTTTAAGAGATCGAGTTAAAGATAATGAATATGCGATGGTAGGATACAAATTATTAAACACACTGACAGACGCTGGAACTGTATCTCGTGGTGTCTGTGTCGTTGAAGACGGTAAATTAGCAGCAGTTACCGAGCATCTGAAAATCGCGAAAACCGGTACGACCGCCAGCTATACAAATGATGGTACAACATGGGTCGAGCTTTCTACTGAAAGTTTAGTATCGATGAATTTCTGGGGATTTACACCTAAAATATTCGAAGAAGCTAAAGAAAGATTCGAATTATTTTTGAAACGTGATTTTGATAATAACCCACTAAAATGTGAGCATGTAATACCAACAATGGTGGATGAATGTTTAAAAGAAAACAATTTTACAGTTGAAGTGATGGCTTCGAAAGATCGTTGGTTTGGGGTTACCTATCGTGAAGATAAACCAGAAGTTGTTGCTGCGTTAGCCCGTTTTAAACAAGAAGGCAGCTATCCGGAAGATCTCTGGAAGAAATCGGTAAAAAAATGAACAATTTCGATTATATCAATACTGCGAGAATCTTATTCGGCAAAGATACCGAAAACAAAGTAGGTCAAGCACTGAAGCCTTATGGTAAAAAAGTATTACTTCATATTGGAGGCAAGTCGGTAAAAGCATCTGGTCTGTATGACCGAGTGATGCTTTCATTGAAGGATGCGGGAATCGAAGTTGTTGAACTCAGTGGTGTTGTTCCAAATCCACGGTATTCTTTGGTTCTTCAAGGGATTGATTTATGTCGAAAAGAAAAAGTCGATATGATTTTGGCAGTAGGTGGCGGCAGTGTTATTGATAGTGCTAAAGCCATTGCCTTCGGTGTGCTCGCAAAAGATGATCCATGGTCCTATTTTATGGAAGGTAAAACTGTTACAGAAGCATTACCGATAGGTGTTATCTTGACACTTCCAGCCGCCGGGAGCGAAACATCCGACAGTTGCGTCATCACGAATGAAGTGGGTGGGTATAAACGTTCGGCAGGTGGAGAGGTATTGATTCCGCGCTTTGCGATTATCAATCCGGTTCTGCATATGAGTTTGCCTCAATATCAATCAGCCTGCGGTATCACTGACATGGCAGCTCATTTGATGGAGCGTTACTTTTCTTTGACACGTCATACCGATCTGACGGATCGTTTGATTGAAGCGTCGTTGAAAACGATTCTTGTCCAAGGAATCAAAGTGATGAATAATCCGACTAATTATGATGCACGGGCTGAAATCGCACTTGCCGGAACATTGGCTCATAATAACCTGTTCGGTGTCGGACGCATCGGTGACTGGGCAAGTCATAATATCGAACACGAACTAAGTGCTAAATATGATATTGCACATGGTGCCGGTTTGGCAATCGTGTTTCCGGCATGGATGAAATATGTCTATAAAACAGATATGGCACGCTTTGTTATGTTTGCGCAACGCGTATTCGGACTTGAAATGGATGAACATGATCCGGAAGAAATCGTTCTTGCGGGAATTGCCAAACTTGAGGATTTCTTTACATCACTCGGGTTGGATGTTACGTTTGAACACTTGAATATAAGTGACGAGGATATTTTGGAAATGGCAAGTAAGATTTATGATCAGAGTACTTCAACGACGATCGGTCAGTTTCAAAAATTGACGCGTGACGATGTAGTCGAGATTCTGCATCTAGCTAAATAAACATGAAGTAAGAGAAAGCGAACTGAATAGCTCGCTTTCTTATTTGAATAGGTTTTGAATGAGGTCGGCGGAGAAGATGAGGGTTCCGATCGTGGAGAATAAATTCGCTAACACGACAACTAATAAGATTCGAATCACGCGATTTCGCCAGAACCCTTTTAATGTGCCAGCATCAGCCTGAAGGGCCATGAAATCTTCAACTTTTGGTTTATGGATATAAGCTTCCATCAGACCGGCAAACCAACCAGTCGCCAGAACAGGGCTCAGTGCTCCGACGGGTGCCATCACAAATGCCGTAATGATACTTAAGGGATGTCCAAGAGCTATTGCGGTGCCTAAAGCTGCGAAACTTCCATTGATCAAGATGAATTTATAAACTGTGTTCATCGCTAGTGATGGAACTTTCATCATGCTGAGAAGTAATAAGAGGACCAAAACAATTGGAAACAACCAAGAAATCACAACCGATGTTTTCGATTTCTGGGGCACCTCCAATAAATGATCGACTGAAGTGATCGTTTGGATATGTTTTGTGATGCCTGGAACATGAGCGGCACCGACAACTGCGACAATCCGAGAGGCATCCGTATTTTTTAATTTGTAGGCCATGACTTGATCACGTTCATTGATCAATACTTCGGCGATTCTTGGGAATTGCGAACCGACTTCATGAAGTGCGGCTTGAATCATATCCCCTTGTTTTAATTCTTCGATTTCGGCTTCACTGATCTTTTCATCTTCGAAGATTGAACTGACCAAGGTAAGCATCATTTTGAATTTATCCCATCCGCGCATCGAACGCCAGATACGCGTGAATGTAGTCTGAATATTCCGATCGATACATACAATCGCAGCATTGATGGCCGTTGCCTCAGTAATAGCAGTACTCATTTCACTACCGACTTGAACATTCAACTGTTTAGCTAAACGTTGTTGGTAAGAAGATAAAATGATATTTGCTAACAGGAAACCGACCCGTTTACTCTTGATGACTTGAACGATATCGGTCTTTTGCCAGTCAGTACCTTCAGTCATTGTTTTATAACGACCGTCATCCAATTCGATGGCGACTGCGTCAGGTTTGATCTCTTGGAGTAATTGTCTGACTTCTTCTGCGGAAGCACTTGAGACATGGGCTGTACCAATTAACCATATTTCTTTATTTTCAAGTTCTATTTTAGTGATGTGAGTTGCCATGATGACCTGCTTTCTTTGTTAATTGTACTCAAAGAAGGATGAAATAGCAACACTGTTCATCGACCAACGAATACAATATCTCGTGCAAAAAAAGGATTTTCATGTTACGCTATTTTTCAGGTGATACAATGAAAAAAAGACGTCCAAGAGTGTTCTTTTACGCTATGTTGATAGCGATCCTTATATTTGCGGTTTATACATATTTAGGTCGAGAATATCCTGCGAGTAGCGAAGCTACGGCAGTCTGGTTGGCGACTGATGTAAAAGTGACGTCGATTTCCCAGGGAATTGAAGTTGTTCCTTTGAATGACAACGGAACCTTAGGAATATTAATTTATCCGGGTGGGCAGATAAATCCGGCAGCCTATTTACCGTTAGCCAGAGAAATCGCATTACGGCTGAATCAATCCGTATTTATCGTTAAGTTCCCATTTAATTTGGCTGTATTGAATTCAAATGCGGGGAAAAGCGTCATGAATAACTATCAACGTGATGAGTGGATATTGATCGGTCATTCATTGGGTGGAGCAATGGGATCGAGTCTTGCTGCATCAGATGAACGAATCAAAGGAATGGTCATGTTAGGGGCGTATCCATCTAAAAATTTATCTAAATCGGTCTTACCGACGCTCAGCCTGCAAGGCTCACAAGATAATGTGATGACAGCGAGTGAATTTGCGCAAAAAAAGAAAAATTTCCCAAGTGCGGCCGAATTCTATATCATTGAAGGAGCCAATCATTCTCAGTTCGGAAGTTATGGTCAACAAGCAGATGATTTCGGTGCTACAATCAGTGCAGAAAAGCAACGAAGTGTGATAATAGATTTCATTCAAGACTGGCTCAAGAGCGGGTTCGGTGGATAGTAGAGCGAATATTATGGTATAATTACCAAGTTAAGGAGGACTATTCATGATCAGTTATACTGCGATACAAACGATTGTCCAATTGCTCAGAATGATATTCGATGTTCTGATCTTGTGGATACTGCTATATTATACGATTAAAATCGTCCGTAACAATTCTCGTACGACCCAAATTTTCAAAGGAATCGTGCTGATTTTGCTGATTAAAGCAAGTGCCAGTTTCTTCGGCCTCACAACGGTTGCTTGGTTAGCTGGAATCTTTGTTACTTGGGGATTTTTAGCTGTCATTATAATATTTCAGCCTGAAATCAGAGCGTTGCTTGAAAAATTAGGAAAAAGCACTATTTTTTCCCGAATTTCAACACTTTCAGGAAATGAACGGGCTAAGCTTTTGGATACACTCGTCCATGCGACGATGCAATTGTCTGAAGCTCAGACAGGAGCTTTAATCACGCTAGAACAAGGACATTCATTGTCCGACTATATAAAAACCGGTACACTACTCAATTCGATCGTCACATCAGAATTACTGACATCGATTTTTGTTACGTCAACACCTTTGCATGACGGAGCAGTCATCATCCAAGGTGACCGTATCGCGTGTGCTTCAGCTTACTTTCCTCCGACTAATCTAGATCTTCCTACCCGTTATGGTGCTCGTCATCGGGCTGCCATCGGAATCAGTGAAATCACCGATTCGATTACGATCGTCGTCTCTGAAGAGTCGGGTCGTGTTTCAATAGCGGAAGAAGGAAAACTAACCACGATGACAGAGGAAACTCTGCGCAATTATCTTGAGAAAGTTATTCTTCATGAAGAAACCGAAGTTCGTGAATTCCGCAGTATTACGAAAGATCTGTTCAAGTCACCTAAGCCGGTAGCTATAGATCCATCACCGGTTAGCGAAGAATCTGTAAAAATCGTTCCGGAAGCCATTGTTATCAAAGCGAAAACTTCAAATTTGAAACAATTTTTTAAACGCAAAGAAAAACCTAAAAAAGCAAGTGTAACTAAACCGGCTCAAGTGAGTGAACTTCCACTTAGTAAAAAAGAAACTGAACCGGAAGATATTAAACTTGAAAATAGTGTATCTGCGGAGATCAATTTTGAATCTGAATTTCCTGCTTATGAAAAAAAGGTGAAAGAAACTTCTGATGTAGTAGCGGAAGAAGTAAACGATGAAACTGATATTGTGTCATCTGATTCAACGGTTGAAGAACCAATGACAGGTGAAGCGGTAAAGGTAAAAGATGCAAAGCCAAACATTTCAAAATCAAAAAGCAGTGAAACTATCGTGGAAGATCAAAAAGATATGACATTGTTTACATCCGAAGATGAACAGAATGATGGAGGTAAACAATAATGGCTGCTAAGAAAAAAAATATAAATCGACCCAATGAAGAAAAATTAGATCTGGCTAAACGAATTGCTGGGCAAAGTCAAAAAGTAGCTCGCACATATGCTAATATCGAAAATGCGGTTATGCGTACTGTTCGTTGGTTCAGTGCTTGGTTTGATAAAGTATTATTTAATGCTCGCTTTGGGAAGATCGTTTCACTGTTCCTGGCTATTCTGTTATATATCACAGTTAACTACGGTTCAGGACAGGCAATATTCAAAACGGCTACCTCATCGGGAGATGTTATTAAAAATATTCCCGTCAATGTGGTCGCAAATGATGAAGTCTACGAAATATCCGGAATTCCGGAAACTGTCAATGCTTATATTGTCGGTGAACTTTCTGACATCACCCTAATTCAAACACAAAAAGCTTATTCGGTTATTGCTGATCTAACTGGATTATTGGAAGGTACTCACGAGGTGTCACTGACCGCAACGAATTTTTCATCCCGTGTCGATGTTGCATTAACGCCTTCTACAGCGGTAGTTACAATCAAAAAGAAAATATCACAGAGATTTAGTTTGGGATATGAATTTGTAAATACAGATAAGATGAATCAGACCTTTATTCTCAATGAACCTGTAATGGATGCTTCGGAAGTTATTATCCGAGCTTCCCAGTCTACACTTGAAAGCATCGGCTACGTTAAAGCTCTAATTGATGTTACAGGTGTTGACAAGAACTTTACACAAGAAGCGACGATCGTTGCTTATGACCAAAAGGGCAATCGATTAGCCGTAGACATCATTCCGGCGACAGTAAAAGTAACGGTGAATGTAAGTTCACCGAATAAGTCGGTTCCTGTCGTTGTTGTACCGACAGGGGTTATTCCCGGCGGTTTAGCGATCGATTCGATTGCTTTGGATCACACTTCCGTTACATTGTATGGCAGTGAGACGATTCTGAATTCAATCAATGAGATTCAAGTTCCGATCAATGCGACAACACTGACCGGTAATAAGAGTTTGGTTGCGGAAATCACATTACCTTCGGGTGTCAAAAAATCCAGTGTGACCCGTGTCAACATGCAGATCACAGTGGCAGCAGGAGTCACTAAAACACTGGAAAACATTACAATCGACTATCGCAATAATGATAAAGGGTACCGGTTTACGTTAACAGATAATTCGACAGCATATGCAAAAATAACACTTTTTGGAACGCAGAAGAATGTTGATTTGATCGCAGCGGAAAATATTTCCGTCTATATCGATATGGCTAATGTGACGCTCGGTGTTCAAACTGTTCCTCTTTATGTCTCCGGCAGCAATAATTTGGTTTCGTATACATTAGAGAGACAGACAATATCAATTAATGTCATTAAATAGGAGGAACTATGGGAAGATATTTCGGAACTGATGGAATTCGCGGAAAAGCAAATGAATCGTTGAACGTAGAAACCGCATTTAAGGTGGGTCGTTATCTCGGCTATCATTTTTCAAAAGAGAAACGCGGCAAGATCTTGATCGGTATGGATACACGTTTATCTTCTAGCATGTTTGAGGCTGCAGTTGCTGCCGGAGCCAGTGCTTCGGGCAGTGACGTGTATACATTGAAAGTTGTTCCTACTCCGGCTGTAGCTTTTCTGACCGGTTTAGATGGTTTTGATTGTGGTGTTATGATTTCCGCCAGTCACAACCCTTATTATGACAACGGAATCAAAGTGTTCAATCATCAAGGGGTCAAGATCAGTGCTGATCTAGAAGAATTGATTGAGGATTATATTGATAATAAACATATCCTACCTTTTTCGGAAGACACTGAGATTGGTAAAGTGATCTTATACCCGGAAGGGTTGACATTCTATAAGAACCATTTAAAGAACCTGTTTGAGATGGATCTGAGTGGACTTTATATCGCTTTAGATACCGCCAATGGTTCAGCAACGACCTCTGCTTACGAGGTATTGACGTCCATGGGAGCTAAGTGTGCTTTGTTGCATAGTAATCCTGACGGGCTCAACATCAATACGAAATGTGGATCTACACATCCGGCAAGTTTACAGAAATTCGTGATCGATAACAAATGTGATATTGGTTTTGCGTTTGATGGCGATGCGGACCGATTGATTGCTGTTGATGAGAAGGGACAACTCATTGATGGTGATAAGACGATTTTCGCATGTGGCTTGCATATGAAAGAAATCGGTACGTTGAAACAGGATACGATCGTTACGACGGTAATGGCAAATCTTGGACTCTATAAAGCTTTTCAAAAGTACGGAATCAAGACTGAACAAACACAGGTCGGTGATAAGTATGTCTACGATTGTATGGTCAACCATGATTATCAATTGGGGGGTGAACAGTCCGGACATATCATCTTTAAACAACATGCGACTACCGGTGATGGTTTATTGACAGCGATGAAACTTTTGGAAGTAATGATCGCAAGAAAACTACCGATCGGTAAGATCACCGAAGAACTCTTCATCTACCCGCAATTATTGAAGAATGTGCGAGTTCATGATAAGAAAAAAGCACTTGTGGATGTCGACATATTGAAGATCGCACAAGAAATCGAGGAAGAACTTCATGGTGAAGGACGAATATTAGTCCGACCGTCCGGAACCGAACCGCTGGTTCGTGTTATGGTTGAAGCGAAAACCGATGAGCTTTGTTTACATTACGTAGAAAAAGTTGTTAAATTGATTGAAACCAAAGGTTTATAATCCATAAACGGTCTGTCGAAATGACGGATCGTTTTTATACTCATCGTATAAACGATAAGTAAAATAGGTTGCACTACTAATTATGTGTTATTTTTGTTAGAATAGATGAAAGAGGTGATCGCAGTGAAACGTGTTATTTGTGTTGTTGAAGATGAAAAAGACTTAAATGAACTAGTTAAACGTTACCTTGAAAAAGAAGGGTATGAAGTAAGATCCTACCTGACTTACGAACAAGCAGCTTTACATTTATCAGATGATGATGTTCATCTTTGGATATTGGATATTATGCTGGATGATAAGAGCGGTTTTGATTTGATAGAAGAGATTCGTCACCAGTCACGAAATGTTCCTGTCATTTTTATGTCCGCACGTGATAAAGAATTCGATCGTATCATCGGACTTGAAAAAGGCAGCGATGACTATATTACGAAACCATTCTCACCTAAAGAACTTGTCCTTCGCATCAACAATATCATCCGTCGCGTTTATAAGGATGAGAATCAACGCATCAATGTCGATGGGTATGAAATCGATGAAGAACAACGTAAAGTATTCAACACGGAAGGTGAACTTGAATTAACGACAAAAGAGTTTGATCTACTGATGTTATTTGTAAAAAACCGTGGGACTGCTTTTTCACGTGAACAGATTCTGAAGAGAGTATGGGAACTGAATTATTACGGAAGCGATCGAGTGGTTGATGATACATTACGTCGTCTGCGTCGTAAGATGGCTGCTCTAAATATCCATACGATCTACGGTTTCGGTTACAGGTTGGGATAATGCGAAGATTTAATAAGCTATTACGCGGAATGTCACTGACCCAGCAACTGATGAGTGTAGTGCTGGCTTTCATTGCGATGTTCAGCATCTTTATTTATATATTCCTTTCCGGTAATATCGATGCATTCGTTAAGGATCAAATGTATGGAATCGTTCATCGGACCCAGAATAACGTCATTTATAATTATCGTATGAACGTTTATTCCAATGCGTTATACGGTGCTAATGATCCTAACGTTATTCACATCATTTTTTTTACGGATGCGCTAAAGACTCCGCTTACAAATGCAACGACAACGTTAAACAATGATTTGCAGGCAGAATTGTCGAAAAATACATCAGAACAAACAGTTGAAACTAAGGATTATGTCACTTACTCAATTAAACCGAGTATGTTGTATACAATAACGGTCATTAATTCGGATGCGCGAGTGGTTAGTCTTATCAGTAACTCGTATATGGATCAATTTAAAAATACCCTTTTGAACAGTGTGGTCAATATCATGTTGATCGTCGTAAGTTTTCTGTTTATCTTGTTGATGGTTTGGGTAGGTTATCTGATCCATCCCTTGAATCAGATACAGACTTATATCGAAAAGATCCGCCGTGGTGAAAAGGCCGAGTTAAAGATCGATCGAAATGATGAAATCGGTGAGGTTGCGACCGCACTTGTACGTATGAATGAGGAGTTAAAACGCCAGGAACAATTAAAAGAAGAAATGGTTCAGAATATTTCGCATGATTTAAAAACACCGATCGCAACGATCAAATCTTATGGTGAAAGTATAAAAGACGGTATTTATCCGTATGAAACCTTAGAAAAAAGTGTCGATGTCATCATTGAACATGCCAATCGTTTAGAAAAGAAAGTGCACAGTCTCTTACTTTTAAACCGAGTTGGTTATTTGGTCGGTGAAGATAAACCAAATGCCAAGATCGATATGAAATATGTTGCCGAGAAAGTTTTACAATCATTGAAAGTCATTCGTCCTGAAATCATGTTGAGAACAGAACTTACTTCTTGTAGTTATACAGGCAGTGAAGAACCTTGGCGAGTCGTAATCGAAAACTTATTGGATAATGCTTTGCGTTATGCCAAATCAGAAGTGATCATCAGACTTAATAAGGATGAATTATCAGTATATAATGATGGTCCGTCGTTAGATGATGACCGTATCACCAAACTTTTCAAACCTTATGAAAAAGGAACGGAAGGTCAGTTCGGTATGGGTCTGGCAATCGTTTACCGTGTCGTCACCGGGTATGGATGTAAGATCCATGCCGAAAACGTCGAAGATGGAGTCCTATTTACGATTAAAGTAAAACCTGAAAAAGTTGAGAAGAGTAAAAAGAAAAACAGTGATACTAAAGTTGAAACTGCCTAATTACCGGCAGTGGAGAATTTCATCGAATCCATAGACGTTCAATGTCGGGAGGCTGTATGTCCAAACTTGATTTAAATGCGCTAACCATTCACTATACACAAACAGGAAAAGGCAGAGATGTCGTTTTACTGCACGGTTGGGGACAGAACAGAGTCATGATGGCTCCGATCCAAGAACATCTGTCTAATCGTTTTCGTGTGACAAATATTGATTTCCCGGGATTCGGTGACAGTGCGTTACCCGAAGTACCCTGGGGTGTTAAAGAGTACACAGAATTTTTACGTCGTCTTTGCGAACAATTGGAAATCAATGAACCGATCCTGATTGCTCACTCATTCGGAGCACGAGTTGCGATCATGTATGCTTCTTTATACCCAACTCATAAGTTGATTCTTACCGGTGCAGCCGGACTACGACCTAAACGCGGAATCGGGTATTACAGTCGCATCTATACCTACAAGACGTTAAAACGACTGGTTAAATTACGCCCCTTCATTAACTATGAGGAATCATTGAAGAAATATTTCGGAAGTAGTGATTATAAATCAGCCAATGGTGTTATGCGGTCTTCTTTCGTTAAGATCGTCAATGAAGATCTGCGACCTTTACTTCCGTTGATCAAGATCCCCGTTTTACTGATATGGGGCGAGAAAGATGATGCAACGCCACTATGGATGGGAAAGATTATGGAAAAGGAGTTTCCCGATGCCGGGCTTGTAATGTTTGAGGGTGACGATCACTTTGCGTATTGGCATCAGATCGACCGTTTCAATTGTATTGCCGATGCATTTCTGAAAGAAGATGAGGTAAGTTCATGAGAGAGTTATTTCTAGCGGTCAGTCGACCGATTCTATTTGCTGAATGGTTGATTCTACTTATCGTTCCGGGAAAACATGCCTTGCATATGTTTCAACAGAATCGTTATGAGCTCAGACGCTATTGGCCGTGGGTAAGTGGCAGAGCGAATGAAAATGCCTCAAGGGCTTTTTTATGGCTGCTTGTTGCAGCTCCTTGGATAGCTCTTTCCTATTTCAAAACAACTGAGTTCACAGTTTTAATCATGTTGTTGATGTTGGGTATTGCATGTGTCTATCTGTTAAATACCGAAAAAAACCATAAATACATCAAAGTATTGGTCTTCACTTCACGTGTGAAACGTCAGATCATTACCCTGGCCGTTCTCGATCTTATTCTGATTGGGGTACTCGCATCCCAATTGCCTTGGCAATGGACCGGGGCACTCACACCGCTGTTGTATGTCACAAACTGGTTTATGATGGTGGCAGTAGCGATGATCACGGCACCGTTTGAAGATACGATCAAACTTTACTATATTCATCAAGCACGTAAGATCTTAAAACAATATCCGCAACTCATCAAAATCGGTATAACCGGCAGTTACGGTAAGACATCAAGTAAGAATATTCTCAACGAGATACTGTCTGAACAATTCTATGTGTTGAGTACGCCCGCTTCCTACAATACACCAATGGGGATCACAATCACCATTCGTGAACACTTAAAAGCTGTTCATCAGATCTTTATCGCCGAAATGGGTGCGGATAAAGTAGGAGAGATCGATTATCTGACTAAATTCGTTCAGCCGCAGTACGGTATCGTTACATCAATCGGTCCGCAACATCTGAATACCTTTAAATCGATTGACAACATCATCAAAGAAAAAATGAAGATGGTCGAAAATCTACCTTTATTGGGAATCGGAGTCCTTAATCGTGATAATCAATATATTCGTGATTATTCGATCCGCAATAATTGCCGTATCGTCTGGTATGGGATTGATCGTGAAGATGTCGATTACCAAGCTGTCGATATTCGATATTCGCCGGCTGGTTCTAGTTTTAATTTGATTTGTACAGAAGGACTTTACGAATTTAATACCCGACTCTTAGGGAAACACAACATCGCCAATATATTGGCTTCGATTGCCCTTGCCCGTCAATTGGGAATCGAATGGGGTGAACTACAACATGCGGTAAGTCAGGTCAATTATGTGGAACATCGCCTTCAGTTAAAGAAGATCAATGGCTATACCTTTATCGATAATGCGTTTAATTCTAATCCCGAAGGTTCGAGAATGTCGCTTGAAGTTCTGAAGATGATGCCGAATCAGCGTTTCATCGTTACACCCGGAATGATCGATCTTGGAGAGCGTGAAGATGAATTGAATCGCTTATTCGGAACGTATATGGTTGGATGTGCGGATACCGTTATTCTTGTCGGACCGAAACAAACAAAACCGATTCGTGAGGGACTTGAGGCCAGTGGCTTCAATATGAACAATGTAATGAGTGTTACAACTGTCAAAGAAGCCTTTAGTTTGGTCTATAAATACGCTACCCCTGAAGATACGATCTTGCTGGAAAATGATTTGCCTGACGCATTCAACCGCTGAGTAAGCGGTTTTTTGTTTTATCCGACCCATAATTCGAGTATAATAGTACAGAAGGTAGGCGATAATCATGGATTGGGAACAATTTGCGAGTAAAGTATTGAGTATCAGTCGAATCGGACTTAAATATAGTAAAGACCCTTATGCATTGGAAAATTATGAGGACTTAGAAAAATTAACAGTAGAAATGCTGAACTCCACGGAAAACAGCGACTATGATGGAAACATCTATGAGCGGGATATCTACCCGACCCCAAGTACTTCCGTCAGAATTTTGGTATTTAATGATAAAAACGAGTTATTGATGGTCCAAGAACGCGACAGCGGGAATTGGTCGGTACCGGGTGGATGGTGTGATGTGTTCGAATCATCCAGTCAGAATGCGCAAAAAGAAGTACGTCAAGAAACGGGCCTGCATGTTAAGATCGATCGCTTGTTGGCTGTTCTGCAACGCGAGAAATATAAAGATTACAAGACACTGGTATCCGAATACGTCCATTATTACAGTGGTATCGTCATTTCCGGTGAATTGGCGACGAATCATGAAACAACAGATGTCGGGTTTTTTCCATTGGAGGCATTGCCACCCTTATCACGTAAATCAACATTATCAGAAATCATGAAGGCAGTAAAAGTATACAAACACGAATCAGACGTCATGTTTGACTAGGAGGAAAGTCATGAAATTAAAAATCGGAGTCTTGTTTGGCGGTGACTCAGTCGAACATGAAGTCAGTGTTATCTCGGCATCGCAAGCGATGGCTGCACTTGATGAAGAAAAGTATGAAGTTGTTCCACTCTACATCAGTAAAACACATCGTTTGTATTGTTCGTCTAAACTGCGCGATATGAACATCTACCGTGATCTTGATGCGTTAGAAAAAAATCTAGCGCAAGTCAGTTTGGTCAAAGTAAAACAAAAATACATGATCATTCCCATTGAAAAGAAACTGTTTGGGAACAAAAGCCAAGAAGTTGATATCATCATTCCGGTCGTTCACGGAACGCACTGTGAAGATGGTACAGTTCAAGGTTTCCTTGAAATGATTGGGATTCCTTACAGTGGGTGTGATGTCATGGCCGGGGCTGTCGGTCAAGATAAAGTGTTGATGAAACATGTTCTGCAAAATAGTGGAATACCGATCGTCGACTGGTTCTGGTTCTATTTTTATGATCTTCCTCAACGTCAAGAAGAAGTCGAAGCCAAAGCCGAAAAGATGGGCTATCCGCTGGTCGTCAAACCCGCTAATCTTGGTTCTTCAATCGGTATCACCGTGGCTAAAAATTTACAAGAACTTAATGAAGCAATCAAAGAAGCCGGTCAGTACGATAATAAGATCGTCGTAGAAAAAGCAGTAACGCATCTTCGTGAGATCAACTGTTCGGTATTGGGTTATGAAAAAGAAATCAATGCATCAACGTTGGAAGAAGTTGGCAAATCCGATGAAATTCTGTCCTATCAAAATAAATATCAAGGGGGTAAAAAAGGTCCTTCTAAAGGAATGGCTTCTACCACACGTATGATTCCGGCGCCTTTAAGCGATGAAATGACATCTGCTATTCAGAATCTGGCTATCGAAACATTCCGCGAGCTAGGGGCCTCAGGCGTCTCTAGAATTGATTTTCTGATGGATGCCGAAACCGAAAAAGTTTATGTCAATGAAATCAACACAAACCCCGGATCACTTTCCTTTTATCTCTGGGAAGCCAGTGGCATCAAGTTCCCTGTACTGATGGACATGTTGGTGAAACAGGCAGTTGATCGTCAACGCAGAAGAGAAAGAATGATCTTCTCTTATTCGACCAATCTTCTTTCCACATACAAATCAAATGGAAGTAAAGGCAGTAAACGTTAAGACTCAAGACGGATCAGATTCCGTCTTTTTTTTGTTATTTCGTTGAACTGAATACCGATTCGGTATGGAGGCTCAGTCGATGAATGTGATATAATACTCCTATAAGGAGATTTACCATGTCAACACCTCATAATACAGCCAATTTAGGTCAAATCGCAAAAACAGTCTTAATGCCGGGAGACCCGCTCAGAGCGAAAGTGATCGCAGAAACATTTTTAGAAAACGTCGTTCAATTCAACGATGTCCGGAACATGTTTGGATATACGGGAACTTATCAAGGTTATCCGGTTTCCGTCATGGGTTCGGGAATGGGCATGCCAAGTATCGGCATCTATTCTTATGAACTTTACTCAATGTATGGAGTTGAGAATATCATCCGTATCGGTTCAGCCGGTTCTTACACGAAAGAGGCGAATATCTATGATGTCGTCCTTTGTGATAGTGCCTACAGTGAATCCTCCTATGCGAAGGAAGCTTATGGTTATGTGGAGAAGATCCAATTACCGGATGCCGAACTGACAGCTAGACTTGAAACAGCAGCTAAGCATCTAAACATTCCGATCATCAAAGGATGTATTCATTCCAGTGATGTATTTTATGCCGGAGATACTGCCGTTACATTCCAAGAGATCAATCGTCTCCATCATTGTGTAGCTGTAGAAATGGAATCATTTGCCTTGTTTGCGAATGCCCGTTATTTGAAGAAAAAAGCGGCCTGTTTAGTAACCATTTCCGATTCATTGATTACTCATCAAGTAACAACAGCGGAAGAACGCCAAATTTCATTTGTAAACATGATGAAAATAGCTTTAGAAATGGCGAAGGAATAACAAGCGGAAAGGGACTAAAATCATGAAAAACATTATCTTTGTCCGAGATCTTTCTGATGAATCGAGTGTCGCGAAAATTCAAGAAGCACTAAAAGACACGCGAATTGAATTTGAAGTCAATCTGGCCAATAAGTGCGTTGTCATCGAAGGTGGCAATGATCTTGTTTATACGGCCAAAACAGTGATCAGAGAAGCAGGATTCATCATCGAATAAGCAATCTGAATTTCGAAAATGGCAGCAACTGCTGTCATTTTTTTATAAAAGTACTTGCGAAAAGCAGGGTCCTATGATAACATAAAGTAGCGCTGAAATTGAAGACCCTGGGGAAGTACTCAAGTGGTTGAAGAGGTGCCCCTGCTAAGGGTATAGGTCGGGTAACCGGCGCGAGGGTTCAAATCCCTCCTTCCCCGCCAATCTATTTTATATCAATGTGGTCCAGTGGTGTAGTGGTTAACATGCCTCCCTGTCACGGAGGAGATCGCGAGTTCGATCCTCGTCTGGACCGCCATTATTTTTGCAGGTGTAGTTCAATGGTAGAACACGACCTTGCCAAGGTTGATACGGGGGTTCGATTCCCCTCACCTGCTCCAAGTGCATTTAACGCCCTGTTTAAGGGCTTTTTTTTCGCTCTGACTATACATTGACTATACAAATCAATAAAAGTTCGCTATTTTAAATTAAAATAAACCTGCTCCATAAAATAAAAAGCCCCAAAGGGCTCTGATTCTGTGACTATACAAGAAGGTTGGTTCAGAAGGTATCCAGAATCGACATGAGCTTGTCTTCAGACTCTTTCATCAAGTGAGTATAAACCTTGAGGGTCATATTTACATCGGAATGTCCCAGACGTTTCGAGACTGCGACGATGTTAGCTCCTTTACTAATTAAGTTAGAAGCGTGACTGTGACGTAGATCATGGACCCGGATCACTGGAATTAACGGCTGGTCATTCGCGGCTAAGGATTGATTACACTTCTTGATTCCATCTACAAACTGACGTTGAATCGAACTAATGCCGACTGGCTCTTCATTTCCAAATAGGAAGATACCCGGCTGACTTAGAAGGGGTTTAAGCATCTCCATCATCTGTTCATCGAGTTGAATCTTTCGCTTGCTGGCAACGTTTTTAAGAGGCCTAAAGCCGACGGTGTTGGATCGAATGCTCTTGTCTATATTCAAGATGTTCTTGTTAAGATCTGTCTTCAGAAGAGCTTTGCCTTCGCTGCGCCGTAAACCGGTTCGAAAGAGAAGGGTATAGTAGGCTTTGAATACATAACTATGCACATGACTGATAAAGAGATCAAACTGCTCTGGTGTCCAGACCTGCATGTCTTTTTTATCAGAACTGTTGTTCGATAATTTTGTTAACATCTTAGCTTGATCCTTGAAATCATAGAAGTTATAACCAAAGCGTGAAATGGACTTCATGAGTGTGATCGCCTTGTTTTTATAACTTTTAGAATATTGAGAATCCAGGATGTTGGATCGAATGGTGATGTAGTCTTTCGATTTGACAGCCGTGAACTTCTTGGCGTAAAGGGAAGAGAAGAACAAGCCGGCAACATGACGGTATTCGTGGATCGAATCAGCGTTTGCAGAACCTTTCTTATTCTCAAGGAATTTATCCATTAACTCAATGTACGTAATTGATTGGTTTGCGTGCGGGTTTAGATTTCTTCGAAAGTCGGTTTCATAATTGAGCGCATCGCGTTTTGATTCAAATCCGCGTTTCGTATGAACGACGGCTTTTCCATTCGTATCGCGATAAGCCGCACTCACAAACCATTTCTTTGTTTTCGGATCTTTATACGCTGCCATAATTGCTTTCCTCCTACTTTTTTATTATAATGAAAGTACAATAAAACCCCTGAAAGTTTTTATTGTATTACACTCCATCCCAAAATGGAGTGTTTTTTTATCTTTTCTTGAAGAGATCAAAGATGTTGAATGTCATTTTTTTATAGATCTTATTATTGATAGCACGTTTTGGAGCAGAAACCAGCCCCATACCTAACTTGCCCTGTAACGGATTGATTGCTTTCTTCATGGATCTTGTCAATTTACCGGTTGTTCTTGCTGTAAAGCTTCGTTTTAAACTGGGGGTGCGTATTCCAATTTTCATCGTCATTCTCCTTTTAGAGTTCGTGGGCAGCGCATGCCCACACGAGCCGTCCTA
>JBBRCP010000012.1:0-28972 GCA_038204785.1 Erysipelotrichales bacterium | reverse complement strand
GTTATAAAGAGACTCTTTGTAGAAAAAGTACAACGCTTTCCACTACGTAAGATTCATTCATAAATCAATTCTCTTTTAGTGCGCCAAAATGTCGCACTTTTTTTCTGAGCTTTAAAGAACTTTCCTATAAGATAAAAAAAGTAACCTTTCGGTTACTCTGAACGATGTCTCATATGCGGGAATAGAATAACTTCACGGATCGTTTCCGAATTGGTCAATAGCATGATCAAACGGTCGATGCCGATCCCTAAACCACCCGTCGGGGGCATTCCGTATTCGAGTGCCTCGACAAAATCGATATCCATTTCGTTGGCTTCATCATTACCCATGGCTTTTTCTTCCATTTGAGCTTCAAAACGTTGACGTTGATCGATTGGATCATTCAATTCAGAGAATGCATTCGCATATTCACGTGCATCGATAAACAATTCAAAACGATCGGTAAAACGCGGATCGATCCCATTCTTTTTCGCCAGTGGTGAGATCTCGATCGGATGGCCGAACACAAAGGTCGGTTGGATCATGTTTTTCTCAGCGAACTGTTCAAAAAACAAGTTAACGATATGACCGAAGGATTCTTGATGTTTAGCGACTTGAACGTGATGTTGCTTGGCTAGTTGTAATGCCTCTTGTAAGTTGGTTACTTTGAAGAAGTCGACTCCGCAGGCTTCACGGACTGCATCGACCATATGAAGTCGTTTATAAGGACCCTTTAGTTCGATTGTTTTTTCGCCCCATTCAACATCCGTCTTACCCAAGACTTCGGTAGCGACAGATTCAAAACAATTTTCGATCGTTTTCATCATGCCTTCCATATCGGAATAGGCAATATACGCTTCGACTGTTGTGAATTCCGGGTTATGACGGGTACTCATCCCCTCATTACGGAACAAGCGTCCAATCTCATAGACACCTTCCATTCCGCCGACGATCAATCTCTTCAAAGGTAATTCGGTTGCGATACGCAGGTAGAAATTCATGTCCAAAGTATTGTGATGGGTCACAAACGGTTTCGCCGCTGCACCCCCTAAGATTGGATGTAAGATCGGTGTTTCCACTTCGATCAATCCGTTAGAATCAAAATAGTGTTGGATAGCGCGAATGATACGCGGACGAAGCATGGCAATTGCACGTGCTTTTTCATTGACGATCAGATCGACATAACGACGACGATATCTTTCTTCAACATCCGCAAGTCCATGGAATTTATCCGGAAGCGGGCGCAAGGCTTTCGTCAGATGGGTATATTTATGAGCCTTAATGGATAATTCACCGTGATTTGTACGAAAAACGATTCCGTCGATTCCGACGATATCTCCCAGATCTGCATTTATAAACAAGGTCCATTCCAGTTCACTGACCGTATCTTTTCTGACATAGATCTGGATTTGACCATCACGATCTTGCAGATGCATAAATCCTGCTTTACCCATATCGCGCTTGGTCATGATACGTCCTGCGATCACAGCTTCAGCATTGATTTCAACCAGTTCGTCTTTGGTCTTATCCCCAAATTTATCGAATATATCTTTACTGTGGAAAGTTGGGTAAAAAGCACTGCCAAACGGGTCGATTCCCATGGCACGCAATTCTTCCGCTTTTTCTCTGCGGATAATTTCTTGTTCTGTCAGATTTTCGTTCATATTAGTCCGCCTTTTCTAAAAAAGCCCAGTCATTGGTTTGAAGAGCTCTTTCATAATCCCTTACTATTCTATCAAATTGTTCGAAGGTAGTCATCTGTGAAATCAATGTTTTAACCGAATGACTGCGTGTTAGACCGGTAATATACCAACAGAAGTGCCCCCGCATTTGTTTTATAGCTACTTTTTCTCCTTTAACAACGATCAATTTTTCCGCATGACGACGGGCGATCTCAAATTTGTGATGCAAACTGATCGCGATCGGAGAACTGTTTCCATCCAATCCGTTCACTAATTCTTCAATTAACCATGGGTTACCCAAGATACCGCGCCCGATCATCAACGCATCAGCGCTTGTCAAAAGAATCATTTCGCGTGCTTTTTCAAGGGATGTGATATCCCCATTGGCGATTAGCGGTATCGTAAGTGCTGCTTTGACACGAGCGATCTCTTCGATATTGACAGTTCCGCCATACATGGCACTGCGTGTTCGCCCATGGATCGCAATTGCACTCGCACCGGCTTTTTCAAGCCCGACTGCCATCTCTACCGCATTGATTGAGCTATTATCCCATCCGGTACGTATCTTCGCCGTGACAGGCTTATGTACGTTACGGGTGATATGATAAATTAACTCCGCTGCCAGTTCGGGCGTCTTCATCAATGAAGCACCCCCGGAACCCTTGACTACTTTAGGTACCGGACAACCCATATTGATGTCGATGATATCACAATCGGTATGTAGATCCATATAGATAGCTGCTTTCACCATACTGTCGATATCTTCGCCGAATAATTGCAGGGCAACCGGATGTTCATCAGCGTTGATCTGACACATTTCAATTGTCCGGATATTCCCATGAACAATCGCTTTATCACTGATCATTTCACTATAGACAAGACCCGCGTTGAATTGTTTCGCAATACTTCGGAATGCTTGATTACTAATTCCGGCGAGCGGAGCGATAACGACCTGATTGGCAATCGTAAGATCACGTATTTTCCAGCTTGGCATATCAGTTGTGGGTGATCAGAGCCGCCAGCTCGGATTCATTAAAATGGTAATGAGTATTGCAGAACTGACAGGTAATCTCAGCTCCATGATCATCACGGATCATCTCTTCGATCTGATCACGTTCCAGTGTATGAATAGCTTCCTGCATCCGATCACGACTACATGTGCATTTAAACACCAGCGGTGTATCCGCTAAAATCTGAACATCATCGAACATCTTAGACGCTATTTCCGTCGGTGTCATACCATCCACGATCATCGCTGAGATCGGGCGCATGTTTTTTACCACATCTTCGGCCATCAGAATATCGATCTCTTGGGCTTCCGGTAATAATTGAATGATCAATCCGCCGGCTGCGAGAACTTCACCTTTTTCATCGATCAATACGCCGAGTGAAACTGCGGAAGGAATTTGATCGCTGACCGTAAAATAGTAGGCTAGATCTTCGGCGATCTCGCCGGACTGCAAGTCAACGGTTCCCGTAAAATCACTTTTCATACTGAGATCTCGAATGACCTTGAGTGTACCTTGTTTGCCGACAGCTTTACCCACATCTAATTTACCGGTTTTTTCGTTGATCAAAAGAACGTCCGGATTTGCTGCGAAACCGCGCACTTCACCGCAACCGTTGGCATCCGCCAACAGCGTTCCCAATGGACCGCCGCCGTTGATCTGAACCGTGATTTTTTCTTCTTTTCCTTTTAACATACTTGCCAACATAGCTGTTGCTGTTAATGTGCGACCTAAAGCAGCAGACGCTGTCGGTAGTGTCTGGTGACGTGTGACCGCTTCTTGAACAAGTTCTGTTGTATTCGCAACCAGTATCCGTATTGCACCCTGACTAGCGATGGCTTTGATTAGTGAATCCATTGTACCCTCCAACGTTCAAAACACCCCTGGTTCTCAGGGGTGAATATGCTTATTCTGTAGCTAAGATCGGTTCCAGATTCGGTCTCGCTTTAGGTTCCGTAATGGTTTTACCTTCAACGATCTCTTGGATCTGTTCAGCCGTCAGTGTTTCGCGTTCTAATAAAGCGAATGCGATTTTATCCATTAATTCACGGTTCTCCATAATCACAGCCCGTGCTTTTTCATAACTCGAATCGATCAAATTACGAATTTCCTTATCGATCTCAAAAGCGATCTGTCCGGAATAACTTCCCTGCGCATTATAATCACGACCAAGGAAGACACTTCCGCCGCCGTGTTCATACTGGATCGGTCCTAAATTACTCATACCGAAGGACATAACCATCTCACGCGCAATTTTAGTTGCGACCTCAATATCATTGGAGGCACCGGTCGATATCTCATTGAATACGATCTCTTCCGCTACACGTCCACCCAACAAGCCGGTAATTCTAGCCACCAAATGACTCTTGGTCTGCATCATTGTTTCTTCTCGCGGTGTCATTAGGTTATAACCACCTGCTGTGCCACGAGGAATGATCGTTACTTTTTGGACCATATCTGATTCCGGAAGCATCAATCCAATAACAGTATGTCCCACCTCATGGTAGGCAACCAAACGTTTTTCTTTTTCACTGTAAAGACGTGATTTCTTTGCCGGTCCGGCCATTACACGGTCGATGGCTTCATCTAAATGATACATATCGATCACGGTCGCATTTTCACGGACCGCAAGAATAGCCGCTTCGTTCAATACATTTTCCAGATCAGCCCCCGAGAATCCCGGTGTACGTTTAGCTAACGCATCCAAATCAACGTCCGGACTGATTTTTTTGTTTCTGGCATGAACTTCAAGAATTGCTTTACGACCTTTACGATCAGGAAGACTGACTGTGATCTGACGATCAAAACGACCCGGTCTGAGTAATGCAGGATCTAAAACATCAGGACGGTTTGTAGCAGCGACGATAACAACGCCGGCATTATCCGTGATTCCATCCATCTCGACCAATAACTGATTTAATGTCTGCTCACGCTCATCATGCCCGCCACCGACACCGGCACCACGCTGACGACCGACAGCATCGATCTCATCAATAAAGATAATACAAGGAGCGGTTTGTTGGGCACGTTTGAACATATCACGTACACGACTGGCACCAACACCGACAAACATTTCAACGAAATCAGAACCTGAAATTGAATAGAAAGGTACATCTGCTTCACCGGCAACTGCTTTTGCGAGCAATGTTTTTCCGGTACCCGGAGCTCCTACCATCAAAACACCTTTTGGAATACGGGCGCCCATCTTGGCAAATTTCTTCGGATTCTTCAGATAATCGATCAATTCTTTCATCTCTTCTTTTTCTTCGTCACAACCGGCGACATCATCAAAACGAACTTTGATATTGCCTTCCAGACGAGCTTTTGATTTACTGAATTCAAATGCTTTATTGTTTCCGCCACCATTCATCTTCGTCAGAAGAAAGAAAGCAAACGCGCCGAATAAAAGAAACGGAACGATTTGAAGTGCCGCATCCAGAAAGGCATTCGTCTCATACGGATTCACAATCTTAACCGTTGATGTACTTGCATAGATCAAATCGGTCAGTTTATTGTTTTGAACCTCAGTGTTAGGAATTCGCAGAGTATAGTTGACATCGGCACCCTTAGAATCTTTATAAACACCTTTAACATCAATGACAACCGTACTCACAGTAACTGTGCTGGCTGTAACTTGATTTTTTTCCAACAATTGAACATATTCGTTATACGTTAATTTTTTGATCGTAGGACTGCTATTGAGGCTTAATAGACTAAAGACAGCCAACATAACAATCAAATACGGGATAATACTGATAATCCGGTTATTTTTTGGCACTCGGATTCACACTCCTTTATTTATAGCATTCGTCTTTCAAAACTCCGACATAAGGTAGATTGCGGTATTTCTCATTGAAATCCAACCCGAAACCAACGACGAATTCGTTGGGTATCGTAAATCCCACATAATCGGCAACAACTTCAATGACACGGCGTGAAGGTTTGTCTAACAGACTGACAATTTTAACGTCAATGGCACCTTTGTTTTCTAACATTTTTTTAACTACTTTGATCGTACGACCTGTATCGACGATATCTTCAACCAAGAGGATTTTATCGTTTTTAATCGATCTATCCAAGTCTTTGATGATACGAACATCCCCGATTGATTCGGTACCTTCATAACTGGAAACATCCATAAAATCAAATTCGATGTCCAGATCGATGTACTTAATCAATTTGACCAAAAATGGAACAGAGCCTTTTAGAATCGCAACAAGAACCGGCGGTTCATCATCACCTTTATAATCTTCGGTGATCTGCTGACCCAGCTGACGGCACCGCTCTTCAATTTCTTCTTCGGATACTAGGATTTGTTTGATATTTGTATGCATAAGTTCTCTGTCCTCCTGCGTAATGTAATCATTTTACCACAAAGATGCTAGGATTGTTAGAATAATGAGCAATATCGCATCCGATTCCTGACACAAAAATGACATCGCCTTTTGTGTTTACAACGACTGGCCAACTTCGTCTTTCAACGGAAGGGATTTTCCTGTCGATCATCCATCGGGCAATCTTTTTTCGCCCGAACCGTAGGTTGATACTATCCCCTGCTCTAGCATTTCGTATTGTAATCGGAAAATCTTCTTCTGTCAATGTGAGTGCTTCGATTCGTGATCCTTCTGACTTCAACGTAAACCACGTTGTAGACAATAACTCGATTTTATTGAATTTCATTTCATAGGTAAGGGATTGTTCATGGATCAGGGATAGTTTTCCATATTGTTTGATGAAACTATCATCACGATTCAGCTTAATCGTCAGTGATTCGCTAGCAGCGATCTGACGATCGATCTCTGCCAAGTACTTATGCGAGACAATCTTCATGTGTGCTTTGATTCGCAGCCACATCGACAATAGTAAATATCGCTGTGATTGTGAGAGATGATTATATTCATGCAATGGGATGATATCGGCATCGATATAACCACTGATCTCACGAAGCATCTTTGCTTGATTCATATTATCAGTGTTCATTTGATCAAGAAGTTTCTCTTTATCGATTTTAGACATCTTCGCCAACTCCAACTGGCGAATTCGATTGCGTGTATAGTTCAGTGATAGATTGGATTCATCGATCCCATATGGAATTTTAAATTGATCACAATAATCGATCAATTGTTGTTTGGTATACATCAAAAGCGGTCGAATCACGTTGATATGAGAGATCATTACGGCTGATTTCATCCCAAAATAATCGACCTGCGATTTTCGTTTTTTTTGCATAAGATAGGTCTCCAGCACATCATCGAGATGATGGGCACTCATGACCCCTTTACTTTTAGTTTCTTCGCATCTCTGTTTGAACTGCGCATATCTGAATCGACGCGCATAATCTTGAAAGTTCCCTCGTTGATTCTCCGGTGCATCCACAACCTTAAAATTGATCTGATGAAGCATACAAAAGTCACTGACGATGAGTTGATCACGCAGTGCTGTTTCTCTTTTATGATAGTTCACATGAACTACATGTGATTGAACTTTAGCTTGAAGGCACATCGCTAAAAGAGCCATCGAATCCGGTCCACCCGAGACGGCGATCACCCATTCTTCATTTTTATAGTGATCAAGCGGACTTTTCATCATTCTACCTCTTCACTAAGTATACTAGAACACACTGATTAGTCAATCGAGGTGCCTTTATTAATAGACATTCAAGTCACGGATATCCGTTACTTTTCTGTCTCTTTTAAGCCATTGGTGCAGTAAAAGAAAAGTGCCCATCGACATAACGGAATACGCTAACCAAGCAAGCAGAACCAGTAATCCGATGTGATTGATGTGCCTTTCGGTTTCAGTAAGTGATTGAGTTGCAATAATGTAATAGCCATTCGTTTTTCTAACAACAGAGGCATATCGGATTCCGATCGCCGGGAGCCATGTGACGCGGTGATCACCGGTTTCTTTTACGTGTATAAAAACACCTATCGGATAACTAACTGTACCTTCATTTTTGATGCCATTAGTTACAACAAGTTTCTTTTCGGAATCGTAGATCAACACAAAAACATTCAGACTTTCATCAATATCGACTTTGTCTTTTGGTAGTGCATCAGATGGACTCATTCCATTTTTTAGCTTGATTGAAGTTTCAATAGATGCCTGTACAGGCAAATCATTCGCGCTCAATCTGAGTGCTTGTTGGGCGATCAAGTACGTCAGTAGTGCACTCGATGTCCCAATAAACATGACGATAATCCACACGAGGAACAGTTTTTTAGGTGTTCGCACAAGGATCACAGCCTTCCTTTAACTAACAACAATATTTAAGATACAGTTATCTTTCTTTAGTTAATTTTACCTCTGATTTAATGGCGAAACAAGTATCTCAAAATTTAATCGTTTTCAACACCATTTTCGAATAAACATTCTTTTACCCGTTCTTCCACTTCTTTGAATAATTTCCCATCGATTCCGATATGGCCTTTTACCTCTATAATCCTGGATGTATTGATAAACTTACAGTCATTTAAGAAGAGTACCGAATTTCGATTCATCCCTTTTTGTAATCCTAATCTCATTAAATGACGTTTACCACAGGCATATTCGATCGGGTCATACGCTTGCGCATAGGTCGATGGATTTGAGGTCATCGGTACCACAAACGCTTTACTATGAACAATCGATAGCACTAATCCAAAGTGCTGGTACCCCGCCTCATTCAGATACGCTTGACCGAAATCAATAAAGCAGATATCTCCCGGCAGAACGATCACATTTAACTGTTCGCATGATTTTAGATTTTTCCGGTTGATAAAATTACTGTAACTTAGCATAAACCTGGCTGCTTCGCGAACGGTCTGTTGTTCAACATACTCTTTCATGTCTGCAAGTGTTTCTCCGATCAACTGAAGAGCCAATGGCTGATCGGCAACTGCCGAGTCATCATTCATACAACTGAGTAATCTGGGAAGTCGGGTGGTTTTCATGGTCTTACCTCATATAGTCTAGTATGCGTTAGATCGGCGTTCACCTTAAAAAAAAGAAATCGACTGGGATTTCCTTGTGTTTATTCTGTGATCAGAAACGCACTAACAATGATACGTCCATTATTGATATCGTAATTACAGGAGACAAGCGTCAGTATCTGCGCAATATTGGCAGCTTTCGTTGCGATTTTATATATCGATTTAGCTTCATATTTATCATATAACTCACTCAGACGATCTTTAGCGGTCGGGAAATCAAGTGTTGAAACGGAAGCATCGACAATAAACACCGAGTAAATCTTATACTTTCGTGTTTCAGTCAACGTTCGAATCGTGATGATATCTCGGTCTGCGACATATGATTGATCTTTATACTTATCCAAATCCGCAAACATCGTTCCATTTCGCATGTGATGACCGTAGATAAGTACTTGCGGATCGTTGAAATCAGGTTGATTTCGGTAATCCATAAAAATAGCCCCGGCCTTACTGGAATTCGTTTGAAAGTTGCGTGTCAGATAGTACTCGTTATCGTTGCCTCTTACCATGGGTAGATTGATCGTTGTGTTCTTGATCGTTATCCACCCCACATAATCCGAGTTGACTTCCAGAAAAGGTCGATTGATCTCGTTGTAGTCGATCGGCATATTATTTGGATCCGGAACGATTCTTTGGTTGATTTCCACCACTTCTTTGATTTCCGATCTGATTGACTGATTAGTTATATAGTCGGAAACATACAAAAAGAGTGCCACCAACATTAATCCGAACCCAAGAAATTGGAGTACTTTTCGCATTTCACATCCACCTTAATTTCATTATACGTAGTTAATTTAAAAGTTGATAGTTCTATTGTGAATTTCAAAAGAAAAACTGTTCTTTCGAACAGTTTAGCGAACTAAATGCAGATTCTCCAACATGATACCTGTTCCTTCAACAACACAACGAAGTGCGTTTTCAGCAACATACACAGGGATATTCAATTCATTCATCAACAGTTGGTCGATACCGTGCAGAAGAGCTCCGCCGCCGGTCAATACGATTCCGCGTGTAACGATGTCTGCCGATAGTTCAGGAGGTGTTTGTTCCAACACGGTACGGCAAGCACGGACGATGTCCTGCAAGCTTTCACGCATGGCTAACTCTGTCTCTTCGGAATTCAGCGTAATTGTATGAGGTAAACCGGTAACCAGATCACGACCGCTGACGTCCATTGAATCTGAACGAGAACCACGCCATGCAGTACCGATACGTTTTTTGATTTCTTCAGCTGTGCGATCACCGATCAACAGTTTATAACTGTCTTTGACATATTTGATGATATCACGATCCAAACGGTCACCGGCAACTTTAAGGGAAGTGCTGGTCACGATTTCGCCCAACGACAAGATCGCAACGTCAGTTGTTCCGCCGCCGACATCAAGTACCATGTTTCCGGTAGGCTTGGAAATATCTAAGCCGGCCCCGATCGCTGCTACTTTAGGTTCTTCTTCAATATAAACACGTTTTGCGCCGGAACGATAAGCAGCATCTCGGATCGCGTTACGCTCTACCGAAGTGATATTTGACGGACAGCAAATCAACACTGTCGGGCGTGAAAACATCCCTTTTAAATTTAATTTGTGCATAAAATAACTCAGCATGATTTCAGTGACTTCGAAATCAGCAATAACACCGTCTTTTAAAGGGCGAATAGCCAACACACGTCCGGGTGTACGCCCCAACATGTCTTTGGCATCTCTACCGACAGCGATGCATTTTCTTGTTTCTGCATCCAAAGCTACGACTGATGGTTCATCAAGAACCACCCCTTCGCCTTTGACATAAATAAGCATATTCGCGGTACCTAAGTCGATTCCGACATATTTTGTAAATAGCATTAAATTCTCCTCCGTTCAGCAAGCATGGTTATTATAGCATACTAACTTGTTCATTTTGATCATTTCATCTAATTTTCACGCACTCTTCAATTCATAAAACGAAGTGCCAATAGGAATTGCGCTACTAATGCGCCTAAGCCCATTGCCAGTAAGATCATCAAAAACTGTGCTTCCATGATTTTACCTTTTTTAAGAAATCGATTAAAATCAAGGGCACTCAGCGCAAACATACATAGGGCGAAACTTGCCAGATAAACAGCGATACGAACGATATTCTCTGTCATGTTACACCTCCTTAATGCAGTTAAACTATATCATTTTTCTTTTTTGTGTCAACTGCTTTGTTTGATTGTAATCTAAAACAGAAGCCTTGCGGTTTCTGTTTTAGATTTATTTGGATACATCAATACGATTTAATGCTTTTTTGAGGGCTATTTCAGCTCGTTTTATATCGGTATCGGATTGATTTGATTTGAGTCTGGTTTCTGCACGTTCTTTCGCTGCAAGTGCCCGTTGAACGTCGATTTCTTTTTCACTTTCGACAGCATCTGCTAAGATCGTTGCCTGATTATCCTTGAAAAACAACAATCCACCGCCGATCGCATATTCTTTTCGTTCACCTTTTTCGACCGTGGTCATCATCGATATCTCGATCATGGTTACGATCGGCATATGATTCGCTAAGATTCCCATCTGTCCTTGCGGAGTTACGATATTGAGAATCGTTGTTTCGATCAAGCGCGCTTTGGCGTCTGGTGTGATGATTTGAACAGTAAACATGCTACTGTTCCAGCGTCTCGGCTTTTAGGGCCGCTTCTTCTGCTGTTCCGACATACATGAATGCCTGTTCAGGCAAAGAATCGTACTTGCCTTCTAAGATCGCTTTGAAACTAGCCACTGTATCGCTGCTCTTGACGTAGATTCCCGGGAACCCGTTATATTGTTCGGCAACATGGAAAGGTTGCGACAGGAAGTTACGGATACGGCGTGCGCGGTTAACGATAACCTTGTCTTCGTCGGATAGTTCATCCATCCCCAAGATAGCGATAATATCCTGTAGTTCGCGATAGCGTTGCAATAACTGTTGCACACCTCGTGCGGTTGCATAATGTTCTTCACCGACGATGAGCGGATCCAACATACGACTATTTGATTCGAGTGGATCAACGGCCGGATAGATCCCCAAGGCGGCAATATTACGGTCCAAAACTGTTTTCGCATCTAAGTGAGAAAAGGCGGTAGCCGGAGCCGGATCCGTTAGATCATCCGCCGGAACATAGATGGCTTGGACAGATGTGATCGATCCGCGTTTGGTGGAGGTGATTCGTTCTTGTAACTGTCCCATTTCAGTGGCTAAGGTTGGTTGATAACCGACTGCTGAGGGAATGCGTCCAAGAAGAGCTGAAACTTCGGAACCTGCTTGTGTGAAGCGGAAAATATTATCGATAAACAATAAAACGTCTTGTCCTTCTTGATCACGGTAATATTCAGCCATTGTGAGTCCGGTCAAACCAACCCGCATGCGGGCACCGGGACTTTCGTTCATCTGACCATATACCAATACCGTTTTCGGTAGAACACCTGAATTTTTCATTTCATAATAAAGATCGTTTCCCTCACGAGTACGTTCACCGACCCCTGCGACAACCGATAAGCCACCGTGTTCGATGGCGATATTATGGATCAATTCTTGCATAACGACCGTCTTACCCACGCCTGCACCCCCAAATAAACCGATCTTTCCACCCTTAACGTATGGACATAAGAGATCGATTACTTTGATACCTGTTTCCAGTATTTCGGAGGTCGTTTGTTGTTCGTCAAATCCGGGAGCGTCGCGATGAATCGGCATGCGCAAAACATTCTTGCTCAATTCTCCGAACCCGTCAATGGGTTCACCAAGGACATTAAACATACGTCCCAAGACTTCTTTACCGACCGGTGCCATGATTGGACTTCCGGTATCGATGGCTTCCATACCACGTACTAAACCGTCAGTTGATCCCATTGAGATACAACGAACGACATCGTCGCCGATATGTTGAGCTACTTCTACAACTAAGATCCCGTGGTCTGTTTTGATATCGATCGCGTTATGTAGTTTAGGGAGTTCACCTTCGCTGAAACGAACGTCGACCACCGGTCCGATGATCTGATTTAATTTACCTTTTATTGCTGCCATTGGTTCCTCCTATAAAGCTTCGGCGCCGGCGACGATTTCAGTTATTTCCTGGGTAATAGCCGCTTGCCTTGACTGATTGTACTGTAAGAGTAATTCTTCGATCAATTCTTCTGCATTATCGGTTGCGTTGTCCATTGCCATTCTTCTTGATGCTTGTTCACTGGTTTTTGTTTCCAACCACAATCCATAAAGTAATGAATGCATGTACATCGGAATCAATTGATTAATCAAGATGATCGCACTTGGTTCAAAGATCGTATCTTGGATTGAATGCTCGATCTCTTGCGGTTGATAGATGATTGGCAGAAGTTCGATACTGATTGGATCAAACGTCATCGAATTGATGAATCTCGTGTAAATGACACGAAGTCCGCCAATCTTACGTTCATCAAACATTCTCATGATCGAATCACCGAGTTTTGATAGTTCTTGGAAAGTAAGCCCGTCACTGTGTTCTAACTGCGCCGCAATTGTGTAACCGCTTTGTTTTAACCATTGATTTTCTTTACTTCCGACGACGATAAGCGGTTCATCCAACGCTACTTTTTCTTTGAGAAAATGGATCAAATTAGTGTTATATCCACCACATAAACCAAGGTCGGAAGTGAAGATCAATGTTGCGATCTTTTCACTTTGCGGTTGCAGGTAACGAATTTCGCTTAATTGGACACTGCCCAGTATCTGATGCATGGTTTTATGCAGCGTCTCTGCATAAAGTCGATTGGATTCCATCAGTTTTTTTTGCTTTTTCAATTTGCCGGTAGCGATTAATTCCATCGCACCCGTTATTTTTTTGGTTGACTTAACGGAACGTATACGCGCCTTAAGTGCCTGCATATTATTGGCCATATCAGCTTGCGCTCATTTTAATGAAGCGTTCTGTCACGATTTCCATCGCGTCCATAATATCTTCTTCCAACTCTTTCGAAATAATTTTCTTGTCTTCGATTTCTTCAATGATTTGCGGATACTCATGATCGAAATCACTGAGCATCTGTGTTTCATATTCCTTGATATTCTCGGTCGGTATCTTCTTCAAGAAATGGTGTTTAGCACTGAATAACGACAAGACTTGATGAGATAACTTCATCGGTACATACTGGCCTTGTTTCAATAGTTCCGTCAAACGGGCTCCATGCTCAATGATCGATTTTGTGTTAGCATCCAAATCAGACCCGAATTGGGCAAACGACAACAATTCTCGATATTGCGCTAAATCCAATTTCAACGCTCCGGCTACTTGTTTCATGGCCTTTGTCTGAGCTGCTGAACCGACTCGTGATACTGAGAGTCCACTATCGACAGCAGGTCTTACCCCAGCATTGAAGAGTTCTGATTGTAAGAAAAGTTGTCCGTCGGTAATAGAAATAACATTCGTTGGGATATACGCTGAAATATCACCGGCTTGTGTTTCGATGATCGGAAGGGCTGTGATCGATCCACCACCGTACTCTTTATTGAGTTTGCAAGCTCGCTCAAGCAAGCGTGAGTGGAGGTAGAAAACATCGCCGGGATAAGCTTCCCGTCCCGGTGGTCTGCGTAAGAGTAAACTCATGGTGCGATAAGCGACCGCATGTTTAGAAAGATCATCATAAACGATCAAGACATCTTTGCCTGCTTCTAACCATTCTTCACCCATGGCACATCCTGCATATGGAGCAATGTATTGCAGTGGTGCTAATTCACTGGCTGAGGCAGAGACGATCACGGAATATTCCATCGCTTGGTGTTGACGTAATTTCTCGACGATCTGGGCAACGGTCGATGATTTTTGACCGATCGCGACATAGATACAAATCATATCTTGACCTTTTTGGTTGATAATCGTATCGATGGCGATCGCTGTTTTACCCGTTTGTCGGTCACCGATGATAAGTTCACGTTGACCCCGTCCGATTGGAATCATTGAATCAATAATTTTAAGTCCGGTTTGAACCGGTTGAAAAACTGACTGACGGGTCATTACACCCGGCGCAACACGTTCGATCGGACGAGTTTTATTACTGCTGATCTCCGGTCCGCCATCAATCGCTTTACCTAAAGCATTAACAACTCGACCCAATAAACCGTCTCCGACCGGTACCTCAATGATGTTTCCGGTCCGCTTGACTGGATCGCCTTCTTTAACGTTGGCATCACTGCCCAATAATACACAACCGATATGATCTTCTTCTAAGTTCATGACCATGCCTAAAACATCATTACCGAAATCCAGTAATTCTCCGGACATCGCATTGTTTAGGCCGTGCAGAAGCGCAATGCCATCCCCGACTCGGATGACGATACCCACATCATTCTCTTCGATTTTATCTTCGTAATGCTTGATCTTACTTTTGATCAGCGCACTGATTTCTTCAGGTCTCAGTTCCATGTATTCACCTGCTTCCTCTGGTTAGTTCTTCTTTTAAAGATTGTATTCTGTTCTTCATAGAACCATCACTCACAGTATTTCCAATGACGATCTTGATGCCGGTGATCAGTGTCGGATCTAAACGATTGTTTAACTCGACGGATTGATGATTACGTTTCGACATCGCTTGTTCCAATTCTTTGATTTCTTCAATCGGTAAGGGTCGAACCGAATAGACCGTACCTTCGGCGATATTCAGTTTATCGTTCACTGATTTTCTGAATTCTTTGATGATTTCCGGAAACAAGTTCATTCTGTCGGAATCGATCAACACATTCATGAAATTCAATAATGTGTTATCGATCTTACTTTCGAATACCTGGCTGATTACTTCTTTTTTTTCTTTTTTGGTGATTTGCGAGCGACTGAAAAATTTAAGTGAATCAGGGTCTTCAACAAAGATCCGATTGATTTCGCTTAATTCGCTTTTCCAGTCATTTTCAAGATGAAGTTCTATCCCCAACTCAAAAATTGCGGTCGCATAACGGGCTGCTGCTTTTTCCATTAGCTACGTATATCCTGAATGAAGCGCTGAACCTGTTGGCGGTCTTCCTGTTCGTCGACTTTATCTTCGATCAGTTTTTGGGCTGCCAACATCGCTACATTGATGATTTCGCTTTGTATACTATCTTGCATTTGTTGTTTCTGATAAGCCATTTCACGTAAGGCTGTTTGAAGTTTCAAATCAGCTTCAACTTTACCGTCAGTGACGATCTTTTCTTTGACTCGTTTACCTTCTTCTTTACCGCGTTCAACAAGCAGTTGTGCTTCTTTGGTGGCTTCATGAAGTAACACTTGGGCTGTTTCTTCATGTTGTGTTGCCATCGCAGACGCAGTTTCAGCATCTTTAAGTTGCTTTTCGGCATAATCAGATCGCTTTTGAAGATAAGCAAGCGTAGGTTTCCATAAAAGACGTGTAAACCCATAGAAAAGAACGCCTGTCGCTGCAAGCTGGACGATCATTGTTAATAGATTCGGGAATAGTTTCCCGGCAATATCGATATCTAATTGCATTCGTTCACCTGCTTTCCTTAACTACTTAATCGGCTCACTTAAAGACAAAGATCAACAAGAACGCGATAAGCATACCGTAAATGGCACATGTTTCGGCAATTGCAGCACCCAAAATCAACATTGAACGGATTTTGTTTTCAGCTTCCGGATTGCGTCCGACCGCTTCAACTGCTTTACCGGCGGCATATCCTTGTCCGATACCTGTCATCATACCGGTTAATACTGCCAACCCGGCGCCGATCGCTACTAAACCTCTTGCTAATTCCATAAGTTTAAGTCCTCCTTTTGACTATTCTTCCTGGGGAAGTTCATTCCCGATAAAAATCGTGGTAAGCATGATAAAGATGTAAGTTTGAATCAATCCGGCAAATAGATCGAAATACGCATGTAGGAAGGGACCGGTCAATATTCCGATGAAATCGAATTTTCCGATAACCGGAATCATCCCGGATACATAACCTGTAAAGGTATAAAACAACATCATAATGACGGATCCACTGGTAATATTACCAAACAAACGTAAAGACATGGAAATAAGCGGAGCGATTGTACCAAAAACATTCATAATGATAAACGGTGGAAACGGTTCGATGAAACGGTGGAAAAATTGTTTCAATCCAACCGATCGGTAGACCGTACTCTGTATCAAAACAAAGGTGATCAGAGCCAGTGTCAGCGTAACGCTGTAGTTCGCCGTAGGTTGTGCCAGTCCGAATAAACCGGAGATGTTACTGAGAACCATAAATAGCGCTAATGCCCCAATATACGGTGCGTACGTTTTTGCTGCTTTGGCTCCCATGTTGTCCGTCGTCAGTTTACTGATGAAGTTCACGTAGATCGTACATAACAGCACGACACCTTTCGGTTTAGCGAGCGGATCAGCCTGCATCAACTGTCGATTCGCATAAACCATAAACGCAAAGATGAGTCCGATGATGATCATAATCGCGAATACTTCAACTTGTACAGTTACGGAAGTAACACTAAGAAAATAAATCATGTTACACCTCCTTCTTATAGAAAAACACTTCTTTGACGATCAATTCAACTTTAAACAATAATAAGCCAACGGCTGCCGTAAAAATATTGAAGATATTTGGGTAAAATGCACCCAGTGCCAATGGAATTCCCAATAACAGAATTCCGAAGGTAAAGAATAAATACGACCCAACGCGATGGCGCCGCCGAAAAAAAAGCATATTATTGAGATAGAGTGCCATCAACCACATATTGAGTTGAGCCAGTACTACCCCCGCAAACATGCCTAATCCGTAGCGTATTCCGAAAAAACACAATAAAACACTGATCATCATACCGATGAAAAAACTGTTTTTAGCGTGTTCCTTCAGAAATGCGTCCATTTGATCTCCAATACTCAACGAGATTACACTCGCTTTACGATGTAATTATAATACCATAACTATGATGATATCGTAAGAGTCGTCCAACAATTTGTGAAAAATGCTTATTTTGTCCCAAATATACGGTCACCTGCGTCACCTAATCCAGGGACGATATAACCGACTTCATTCAACTTCTCATCAAGTGCAGCTAAGAAAATATCGACATCCGGATGATCTTTCTCAATGCGATGAACACCCTCGGGAGCTCCCACCAAACAAACTAATTTGATAATTTTAGCTCCTCGGTTTTTCAACAAGGTGATCGCAGCACTGGCAGAACCACCCGTTGCCAACATCGGATCCAGGATCATTACGACTGATTCCGGCATGTTGCTTGGAAATTTAGCGAAATATTCATGAGGTTCAAGTGTTTTCTCATCACGATATAGTCCGATATGACCGACTTTAGCGGTTGGGATTAAGTCACGGATACCATTGACCATGCCGAGTCCGGCACGCAGAATCGGAACGAGTACGATTTCTTTTTCTAATTCGAATGTCGAACACTTCGCAACCGGTGTTTGGATATCGATGGACTGTAAAGGTAGATCGCGTGAGATCTCATACGCCATCAGACCTGCTATTTCGTCAAGATTCTGACGAAAATCTTTGGTTCCGGTGCTTTCTTTGCGCATCTGGGTTAATTTGTGGGTAATCAAGGGGTGATTCAATACTGTGATCATCGTTCGTTTCCTCCTAGGTTTTTATTGGGTGACAGGATACTTATGCGTGAGTTCGATGACTTCTGCACGAACTCGTTTGCACAACTCTTCGTTGTCACTGTTCTTAAGCACTTCTGCGATCCAATGACCGACTTGTTTAAATTCAACTTCTTTAAATCCACGGGTTGTCATTGCGGCTGTTCCAAGGCGAATACCGCTTGTGGTAAATGGTTTTTCGGTATCATACGGGATTGAATTTTTATTACAGGTGATTCCTGCTTCATCCAATAATCGTTCAGCTTTTTTACCGGAAATACCCACCGAGTCTTTCACATTCACCAAACACATATGATTCTCACTGCCGGCACTGATGAGGATAAAACCTTCTGATTGGAGGGTTTTGACCAAGACCTGCATATTAGCGAGAAGTTGTTTTTGGTAAAGGACAAATTCCGGTTGGAGAGCTTCAAAGAAACAAACTGCTTTACCTGCGATCACATGCATGAGAGGTCCTCCCTGCATGCCCGGAAATACATGTTTATCCAATGATTCCGCATATTCTTTCTTGCAGAACACCATCCCTCCGCGCGGTCCTCGTAATGTTTTATGCGTGGTGGTCGTTACGAAATCAGCATAAGGAATCGGTGACGGATGTAATCCGACAGCGACCATCCCTGCGATATGAGCCATATCGACCATCAAATATGCACCGACTTCATCACAGATCTCTCTGAATTTCTTGAAATCGATGATACATGGATACGCACTGGCTCCGGCAACGATCAGTTTAGGTTTGATCGCAAGCGCGATCTCACGTAACTTTCCGTAATCGATACGGTGATCGATGGGATCGACACCATAGCTGTGGAACTCATACAAGATCCCGGAAAAGTTTAACGGATGACCATGTGTTAAGTGTCCGCCTGAACTCAGGTCCATCCCTAATACTTTATCTCCCGGATTCAAGATCGTCATATAGACAGCCATGTTGGCTTGACTTCCTGAATGAGGTTGTACGTTCACGTGTTCGGCATGGAATAGTTCACAAGCCCGAACACGTGCCAATTCTTCGATTTGATCGACGAATTCGCAGCCTCCGTAATAGCGTTTGCCTGGATATCCTTCCGCATATTTATTAGTGAGGATACTTCCGACAGCTTCTAGTACTTCATGAGAAACATAATTCTCGGAAGCAATCAGTTCAATGTTTTCTTCCTGACGTTTACTCTCACGATCAATAGCCGCAAAGAGTTCTTTATCATTCATGGCTCTGTTCCTCTTCGATCGCGGTAATCTTATCTATGCGACGCAGATGACGTGCTTCATTACTGAAATCACCGGATAACCAATGTAAAGTGATCGAGATGGCTTTTTCGATTGAAATCAAACGACCCGCCATCGCTAAAACATTACTATCATTGTGTTGACGAGTGATCGAAGCTGTTTCTTCATCAAATACTAAAGCACAACGGATCCCATTGACCTTATTAGCTACAATGGATGCACCGATTCCGGTACCACACATCACGATGCCAAAATCAGCTTCATGGTTAGCAACTGCTTTGGCAGCTGGATAGACTGTATCGGGATAATCGATACTTTCGTTAGAAAATCCACCAAAATCCATGACTTCGATCCCTCGTTTAATCAATTCTTCTTTGATGGCTTCTTTATGTAAATAAGCCCCTTGATCACAAGCTAACGCAATTTTCATATCGCTGTCTCCTTCTCTTTGAGTGACTTTCGAACATCTTCAATCAATACTTCTCCTTGTCGAAGCAGGACTAACTCTTTAGATGTCGCATCGATTACGGTAGAAGATGTTTTTCCTCCGCTTTCGCCGATAATAACAGCTTCGATCTTACCATCCAACTGTGCTAATACTTCATCACTATCCGTCGTTGAGGGATATCCGCTGAGATTGGCACTGGGTACCAATAAGGGAACACCGATCAATGAGATCAGTTTAAGTATGAATGGATCATCCGGCATCCGTATTCCAATCGTCTTAAATCCATTGGTCACAATTGGATCTAGATCATCTTTTTTCTTGAATACAAACGTAACAGCGCCCGGCATCCATCGTTTGATGAGTCGGTAGTCCCTTTGTTTCAGCTTGGCTACTTGCTCAATCTGTTGCAAAGAGTTCACCATCATCGGAAACGGTTTAGATTCCGGACGTTGTTTTGCGTCTTTCATATGTTGTATCGCTGCCGGCATATCACTGCGCACGGCTAACCCATAAACGGTATCGGTCGGAAAAGCAACAACTCCGGCATTGTTTAATATCTTCGCGGCTAATTCAATCTGTTCGATTGTCAAGCGTAGTGTTTCCATGTTGACCTCCGATTTTCTTTCACTATTTTACCATAAACGCTTCTTAGTAAAAAGGGATAGATGGATTTACATGTGGATTTTCATCATAGTTTCGTAAATGGTTTCTTCTTATCGAGCACTATATTCCTCCCAAAACCATCTACTTTATCATCCTCATAATGGTTGTTTCGGTTCCATTTAAAGCTTGATTCATGTTCAAAAACTAGAAGAAATTCATCTTTCTCGATTTGTCTCAATTGGGTCATTCCATCATCGCTAAACAAATATCGTTGGATCACTTCACTCTGACTAATCAACTGAATGTGAGTGCTCATAAATTTGATAGTATCGATCTTATCTTCATTTAAAAGCAATTGATCGATCAACTTTCGATGCCTTGGTGAAAGCGGGTGAAACTGTGCCAAAAAGTAAGATATCCCAACACTATACAGAATTCCGATTAAGCCTAGGTAGATTATCGATATGATGGTGATTGGATGTGCAATATAATTGTGCACCCCTACCCAACTCAAACAAGTGACGAAATTGACACTCAAGAATCGAAGGGTTATTTCCCTGAAATTACTTATTATTTTTCTTTTTTTTACCGCCATATACGTACTCAGCATCAAATTCACTAATATAAACAGACCAAGGAACCCAAGATTAGCGGATGAATAAAGTATCCATCCGCTAAGTAAAAACGATATTATGAAGCCAATAAAAATCATTCTTCTTTTTATCAATTTACCTTTGTGTCGAATAACCGTTTCCGCCGATCCCACAGTATCAATAACCGTTGTTTTTCTATTTTATTACTACCTTTGGTTGTTGTCAATGGACTTAGATACTTATGGTAGTGAAATACTATTGTGACAACTTCAAGTAGTATAATTTAACAAAAGGAGGCGATATCATGTTCTCTCAGCGACTGAAAAAATTACGTGTCGAACATTCAATGAGTCAGAAAGAATTGGCACAGCGATTGCAATTCAGTCAACAGGCCGTGACTAAATGGGAGAATGATGTTGCTTCCCCCGATCCTGATACCTTACGCAAAATAGCGATTATGTTTCATGTTTCTGTCGACTATTTGATTGGTAACGATATGGTCAGTGAAGAGTATGCCGACTATATGAGTGCCGAAGAATTGGTGATTCGTTTACTCGCTAAACCGGCAATCCAACTCTATTGTGCTTACCAATTAAAAGAAGATTCAGCGGCTCTAGAAGAGTTAAGTAAAGATGTTCTGGCGATGTTGAAAATAATGTCAAAGAAACTATAAGCAATAAGGATGCATCATCATGATGCATTTTTTACAGGTGAATACAGCTATGTTATACTAATATAAGAATGATTGATTTGTAACCCCACTAAAGGAGCTACCCATGTCACGAACATCACAGTTAGTAAAACTCTGGAAAGTCTTTGAAAGCGCCGATGACTTATTCACTAAAGTCGTTGCGAAACCAAAAGGTGTCACTTTAATAAAAGACATCCCTTATGCGAATGATGATGAGCCAATGCACAAATTGGATCTGGCCAAAGCCGACAATGCAGCACCTGTTTTACCTGTGATCCTCCAAGTCCATGGCGGTGGTTGGGTAGGCGGCAGTAAAGAAGCATCCCATCGTAATTACGGAATGTCACTTGCGAAAGAAGGCTATACCGTCCTTTCGATGAATTATCGCTTAGCACCTGAATTCCCTTTTCCGACACAAATCGAGGATATTTTTTTAGTCCTGAACTTTATTTATAATAACTATAAAACCTATGGTTTTGATTTAGGAAGGATCTTTTTGGTTGGTGATTCAGCCGGTGCTCATCTTGTTTCAATTGCAGCACTGATTTCGACCCATCCGACAATGGCAGAAAAGTATCAACTGATCTGTCCAGTAAAACTTCGTGGTGTCGCTTTGAGTTGTGGTGTATATGACTTTGATACCTTTTTAGGGAATGATATCCATTTACCTGAAAAAACAGAAACAGCCGAAGCATTATTCGGTAGTAAGAATTTCCACTATACTCCGTATTATACCTATTCTTCGGTTCTGCGTAACATTACACCTGATTTCCCTCCTTGTTTTATCATGGGGACTAAAGCAGATCCATTGTTTCCTGAGACCCAACGGATGATCGATCGCATCACTCAGTTGAACATTCAAAACTCGGTAAAGGTATACCCGTTGGAATCATTACTTCCGCATTGTTTCCATATCCGCCTTCAACTCAAACAGAGTGTTGATGTGATGAACCAAATGATTGGATTCTTCGCACAATTGTAACTAAATAATGGAAGGCGAATTACCTTCCATTTTTCTTTGGGTTATAATGATTATCGGATAGTTGGCCTTTAAAATCACAAAGTCATATGATGTATTCTCGTATATTAATTCAATTTGAAGACCTGATGTCGAAGTCTAGCAAAATTTCAGATGGTAACAAAACACAGATCGGAAACATCTTCAATTTTTTGGGGTTGTAGTCTAGCAAAATTTCAGATGGTAACAAAACCATCACGAGCAAATCATGCTATCGAGTTTAGTTGTAGTCTAGCAAAATTTCAGATGGTAACAAAACCCAACAAGTAGGGTCTAGCCACTCTTCCCTGTTGTAGTCTAGCAAAATTTCAGATGGTAACAAAACTGCACAGGGAGTGGCTAATGCTGACGAACAGTTGTAGTCTAGCAAAATTTCAGATGGTAACAAAACTGAAGTTTACGATGATAAGACAATTTATATGTTGTAGTCTAGCAAAATTTCAGATGGTAACAAAACAGTAATAATCTCCGAGAATCGAAACCATGAGTTGTAGTCTAGCAAAATTTCAGATGGTAACAAAACAGTACTTCATAGACGAGTCCAGATCGTGTTGTTGTAGTCTAGCAAAATTTCAGATGGTAACAAAACGATAAGTCCTTGACCTGTTATCAAGCCTCTGTTGTAGTCTAGCAAAATTTCAGATGGTAACAAAACCTATATGTTCACTGTTGTGACAGTCCAAACGTTGTAGTCTAGCAAAATTTCAGATGGTAACAAAACTTTCATCAAGAAACCTGCGATGTGCATTTGTTGTAGTCTAGCAAAATTTCAGATGGTAACAAAACTGTCAAACAGGGTTGATTCCATTTAATGGAGTTGTAGTCTAGCAAAATTTCAGATGGTAACAAAACGAATGCATTGAGTCAAAAAATCTCCCTAGAGTTGTAGTCTAGCAAAATTTCAGATGGTAACAAAACCGATATTAACGGAAACCGACAGTATCGAGAGTTGTAGTCTAGCAAAATTTCAGATGGTAACAAAACGGAGAAGAATTGATGGAGTAGCATCGTTAAGTTGTAGTCTAGCAAAATTTCAGATGGTAACAAAACAAACTGCAACATACATATCTCGACAAACTTGTTGTAGTCTAGCAAAATTTCAGATGGTAACAAAACTACATCTATATCTGTACCCGTAATTATGGAGTTGTAGTCTAGCAAAATTTCAGATGGTAACAAAACTTGTTATCCGTTCGATGTCGTTGATGTTTAGTTGTAGTCTAGCAAAATTTCAGATGGTAACAAAACTGTATCGGTCGACATTATGGCGTAGAATCGGTTGTAGTCTAGCAAAATTTCAGATGGTAACAAAACAAGCAGTAAAAGCAGCAACTACGCCGACTAGTTGTAGTCTAGCAAAATTTCAGATGGTAACAAAACTGGAAAATTGAAGAGTTAAACGCTCGTCGAGTTGTAGTCTAGCAAAATTTCAGATGGTAACAAAACGCAGAGGTACCATCTGCCATGATATCGAATGTTGTAGTCTAGCAAAATTTCAGATGGTAACAAAACACCATTCTTGGCATCTGCAAATACACTTTGGTTGTAGTCTAGCAAAATTTCAGATGGTAACAAAACTAGAAGCGTGAATGTCGGCGCTTTGACCGAGTTGTAGTCTAGCAAAATTTCAGATGGTAACAAAACACTCGGTGATTAATAGATTACTCATGATATGTTGTAGTCTAGCAAAATTTCAGATGGTAACAAAACTTTTCTCTGATCTCATCAGTAGCAAATTAAGTTGTAGTCTAGCAAAATTTCAGATGGTAACAAAACCTCAAAATCATTATATCATTCTTTTTTTAAGAAAAATTTAGATTATTGATACATAAATCGGTATATTTCTGTTTTGTTTGCTATGGGGTTAGAAAACAACTCGTTAAGTTTACTTATTAACGCATCTGTATCGTTTTCAATTCCATATTCTACAATCATTTTTTCGAAGAGTGCGCACTCATCATTTAAGTCTATAAATTCTTTCCCTATGATAGCAATATTGTGATAATCAACTTTGCATCTAAGATCATCTGTCAATATCAAGATATACATGTTTTTAGCAATTTCCTTCGTTAAATAGTCATATGTTTCTTCATTTAACGATGAAACTTCAACCACCACCAGAAAATTTTTCTCCATATTCTTTTTTGCTATTGAGTTTACAAGTATAAACTGAAACTTAATTTTACTAAAATAATCCAGATCATTATCTATAATTTCGCAATCATCTAGAAGTATTCTCGCCTGAAGCATTTTTACTAAATTCTTTATATTGATTCCCTTTAAGCTAATGTCTAAGTTATAATTACCAACTTGTTTTGATGTCTTCTCTTGAATAAAGTCATCGTTTAACGCTTGAATACTCTGATTCAGCATATTAAATGAATCTTCGAATTCGATCTCTCTTAAAGCTGATTCTGTATACTGCGTGAGCAAGGATTTAGATCCTAGTTTAATGTCTTCATTGAAATCAAACCACGCATGGGCAAGGTAACAACTCCACCTTTTTGCCTCTAATTTTTGTTCATTGAATAATACTGAAGCACTCGTATTGTGTTCTTCTTCATAGTCGCTGAATGACTCCTTTTCGATTATATGAAATAGCGTTTTCATAAGTAAATACTTTAGAGGATGATTGTTGCCAATCAATACTTTGCACTGATCAAGTTGAATAGGGTATTTGATATGATTGTAACTAATTTCTAGTAAATTCATTTTTAACCTCCTTTACAGTTTTAAAAATGGTTGAATATCTACTAATTCTTCTTGACGCGATTTCCCGCCGACTATGATATCCATCTTTGCATATTGTGACTCTGTGACAAGCATGATTCTTATTTGACCCTGAGCCGGTACATTCCTTTTCAAAATATTCATGTGATTTATTGCTGCATCTCGATTATTGAATATTTTACAATAGACCGAAAATTGCATCATCATATATCCATTCATAATCAAATATTTTCTGAATTGTGTATAGGTTCTTTTCTCTTTCTTTGTTACCATTGGAAGATCAAAGAGTAATAGAAGTCTCATAAAGTTAAATATCATCTTCTAACTCCAATGTTGGAAACGAAATAGTTTCCTTCCCATCGAAGTATTCAATAAGTGAATCAACTAAAAGGACCATGGCATTAAATATTGTTTGTTTTTGACCTTCAACCGTTGTTTTATGTGTAGTCAATTTAACAAGATCTAATCTGTTCTCTTTTGTAAATAACTCAGCGTTTCGCAGATGGTTGTAAACCCAAACGTCGATAATAGGTCTAAATGGTTCTATGACATCATCACTTAGATTGAACATGTTAGCAGGTCCTTTGTGAATGATACCTAGTGATGAAAGCAACCCTTTAGAAACAACAACTTTATTGATCTGTGATCTGAAAATTGTATAGCCATAATTCAATCCGGCATTAATAACATCACTTTCAAATCTTTTAAAATCAGGCCCAAACAATAATCTGAAGTACACCTTGGCAGCTAATCCCTCTCGATTCGTTATATCCCCTGGTGTCACTTCCTGAATATAAGATAATAGTTTGTCAAAATTAGTGTTTTGTTCAATACCACACAATAGCAAAGCGCGACATTGATTTCGAATTTTCTGTTGAACAATTAATTTATGAACTTCCATTCTTTTTACTTCGTCCCATTGTAGTTGATTTCTAATAACCAGCGCCATTTGATGATGTCCATTATGAGGAATGACAATCGCTACTGGGTTATGATCTGCACCACATGTAATCACATTAATATTATTTTCAGCGCACTTGTTTAACAATTGTACAGAAAGCACCAATTTATAGTTGTCAATAATCAAGGAGTGAATATCCTTTAAAGGTATCATTAGTTCTTTCTCACCATCGGTTTTGATTTTGAGATTGTCCAACATACAACTTAGATACTCACTCTCCTCGATATAAATGACTCTCCAGCCCATAAAACAAAAGAAAAGAGTCCGTGAGGACTCGAATCCGGGATAAACCCTTGTTTTGTTAGGTCATCTGGAACTTTGCTAGACTACAAATAACCTAACAATATTATAACCTTTTAAATTTCCAATAACAACTCCTCTTTATGTACTTCATGAAGTTTTCCTAGAACATCGACATTGAATTTTCTTAATCCTATAACTTCCCCCCCAATTGTCAACATAATCCGTTTTTTCTCATAATAATGAATCGGTTTAACTTCAATTACATTTTTGGTGTCATTGTTGGTCGCAATGAATCGATATAAATTTGTCTCAGATAAATTTGAGTTGTCTTTTAATTTTTTCTCAATCCCGATATATTCATTTCGATTCATACTGAAACAGAAAATGGCTTCAAGACTTATATTCTTTTTCTTTTTTTCATTTTCATACCAGTCTTTATCAATTACATATTTACCTACCTTGTCGAAATATTTTATATTGCTGTATCTTACTGTAACAAATTTGTACATTCCATCTGGATTTTTATAAAAATCTGTACGATAGGGTGAAATTTGGAGAAGAACCACTTTCTTCTGTTTACTTGGATCTTCTAAAGAATCGTAGTTGTGTGTTACATCAATGTGATTCCCTAGTTCCCCATCGTAGTACCTTAACGATATGATCGGTGGCCCATCATCTTTTTTTGCATATTTAGTAATATACCCGTTGTTTTCAAAATAAAGCTGGAATGGATTTTCTTTTTCAATTGGTCCTATATTATGCAAGTAATCATCGACTATGGCTTTAAGTTTTAAGTAGGATTGGTAATCGTTGTGGTAAATCAACAGATTTTCAGCTTTATTTGTTGCTATTTTTTCTGCTACTTGAGTAAATTTAGGTGCATAGATGTCTTTGTATTTTTTAACAACTTTTATCTTGTCGTCTACAACTCGAGTACTGTATATCGTTTCATCTGAGATCTGCCGATTAGGTTTCCTATCTACTTTATAGGAAATGTTCACCTGTTTAATTTTTTTGATTTGCGCTAGATTTTGTATATAGCGAGAATCGAAGTATTCATCTTCAGATATAAATGCACCTTGTTTACCATTCTCGTTCATCTGAAGAATATCGTCTTTTAAGCTAAGTTTTGAAAACACATCGTGTAAGTAATTTTGCTTTGAAAGATACGCAATTATTGTTGCGTCAACTGCATGATGATAATGATTTTCTTCGCGATTCTTTTCTAAACTTATCTTTTTTCTAAAGGCTGCAGTTACAGCTCCTCGAATCGTTGTAACTTTTGTTGGAATGTTGTTTGCATCAAAGTAACCTTGAAGTGTGTTCAAGACCACTTTACTCGCATAACGTGTATCCACTAAGTTTCTACTTACAAATTCTTTGAGGACATCAAATTTTGTAATGTCTTTTTCGAACAATAAATAATAAGCTTTTTTTGCACTTATCTTATGATTTCTTACAAGCGTTGTAACATAGGAATCGTAGGTTTTAAAGTCCCATCCTTTAAATCGATTTGAGTTAAACGCCATTACCGGTGAAAGGTTGCCTTTATTCTGATTGGCTGCATGTAATACCAACACTTGATTCTGCATAGAGTCGTCAAATGAAATTGAAATAGGAATAATATGATCGATTTCATAAGCTGTTGAATCAGAAATAATCAGATTTAAATTGAGCGGTGTACCTGTATATAGACATTTTCCATCTTGTTCTTTGTATAATCTGATTTTCATTTTTGTTTTTACGCTAAGTTTATCCGTTTTAGCTAATTCGATAACTTCAGCTTTTTGATCTTCAAATCTTGATTGTTCTTTTTTAATTCTACTTTTTTGTTCATCCGTGTTTTTGTCTCTTGGCATTTCAACAACGATTGAATCAAACTCCCCAAACATTTTCCTGGCTGCATTTACTATTTTCAGGGTTTCTTGTTGTGATTTTTTCGCAACAGGACTTAATATTGCTTCGTTATCGACAGGAATTTTTTTAAGTCCCTTGAATGATTCTTGTTTGTTTTTTATAAGATGTCTTCTTGCCAAAATTTGCATCTGATTATCATTTGTTACTATTAAATCTTCTATCATTTCATTCATGGCTTTGAGTGATATTGAGGCAGTTACAATAATGTTGTGTAAACGATTCGTAGCGTAATTTCCCAATAACATAGAAAAGGGAAGCTCAAACTTGTAAAATGTTAGGTGTTCAAACAAACATCACAAGGAGAGACTTCCCATGAATGATTTTAACACGAA
>JBBRCP010000011.1:0-31112 GCA_038204785.1 Erysipelotrichales bacterium | reverse complement strand
AGCGATTTAAATTTAAAAAATCAGGTAAGGGTCTGTGGAAACAGATTTTAGTATCCCTGGTAGCTGCCATGATCGTCGTGGCGTTGGCCGGTTCGGCAGCCTCATTACTTTACCTTAAGACGGTTATCGATGACTCCCCTACCTTGAATGTCGATGATTTCACCAGTCCTAACTCGTCGCGCATTTATGATTCCGAAGGTGTCCTCATCGCAGATATAGGTACACAGTTACGCGAAAATGTTTGATATGATAAATTACCTCAAGTACTGATTGATGCTTTCATATCGATCGAAGATTCCCGTTTCTTCGTTCATAACGGATTCGATCTTCCGCGCTTTACTAAAGCAGCCTTCGAAAATTTGATTGCGACACTGAAAAGCGGAAAAATACAGTTCGATCAAGGTGGATCGACGTTTACGATGCAGTTGGTAAAGAATACTTATTTTATGACCAAAGATAAATTGGCTCCGAAGGATGTTCAACGCAAAATTCAAGAAATTTCTTTGGCAATGCAATTAGATTCCCAAATCAGCAAAAAAAGAGTTCTTGAACTTTACTTGAATTTAATCAACTTCGGTGTACCGGGCAACTCGCGCGGTATCCAAAAAGCAGCCGAATATTATTTCGGTAAAAGCGTTACCGATCTAAATATCAGTGAATCAGCTATGTTGGCTGGAATCATTAATGCTCCTACCACATTTAATCCGATGAAAAATCTATCCGCCGCAACGGAAAGACGCAATACTGTGTTAAAAATGATGTTACGTCATGGCTATATCACAAAGTTAGAGTTTGATTTGGCGGAGTCGATCAAAGTTGAAGATCTATTGGTAGGTACGAAAGCCTCGATCGCTGCGACCAAAACTGATGCCATCCCTTATCAAGCCTATGTCGATGCCGTTGTCGATGAAGTGAAGACTCTGACCGGTCAAGATCCGGTATCAACTCCGATGATCATCTATACAAATATGAACCGTAAAGTTCAAGATACCGTCGAAGCAATCGAAAACGGTAGCACAGCCGTTAAATGGCCGAACGAACTCATGCAGACTGCGATCGTTACGATGAATAATCAGACCGGTGAGATCATCGCACTTGGCGGTGGACGCTATTATAATGCGGAACGTCTGCATAACCGTGCGACAACCATGTATAAACAACCGGGTTCAGCCGTAAAACCCTTCCTGTCATACGCTTTGGCCTTTGATTATTTAGGTTATGCCACCACTCAGACGCTTGAGGATAAACCGATCACCTATGGTGGAACCAATATCGTGATCCAAGATTACGATGGTGCTTACCGTGGTAACGTAACTTTAGAAACAGCGATGGGAATGTCACTGAATATTCCGGCGATCTTGACCTTACAAAACGTCATCAATACACTGGGTTCTTCCAAAGTAGCTGATTATCTGATCAGTCTTGGTTTTGATAAGGTAACTCGCAATGCGTTCAACGTTGGTTATGCCATCGGTGGATCGACGTTCCTAGCGACACCGGTTCAAATGGCAGGTGCTCATTCGACCTTGCTTAACGAAGGTGTCTATATTCAACCGCATACTGTATCAAGAATCGAATTCACCAACGGAAGTGATCCTTTGGTTCCGACCTATGCCGGAACAAAAGTACTCTCACCGGATGCTTCGTATCTATCTTCCTATCTGATGGAAAGAAACGTTACCGGACCGTTTGCGAACTATATGCAAATTTTAAAGAGACCTTATCCTGTTTACGCCAAGACAGGTACAACCGATTGGGGTACCGATGGTCTTCCCTATAATATTCCCGAAAATGCTGCGAAAGATAAATGGATGATCGCATCAACGAGCCAATACACAACATCCGTCTGGGTTGGTTACGATAAAGCAATCAAAGACAAAACGACTTATTTTACAACTGCCGACAGTCGTTTGAATCTTCCGGGCAATATCAACAATCTGATCTTGAATTCGATCAACGCTATCCCCGGTGCTAAACCGGTTGCGATTCCAAAACCTGCGGGTGTTGTCGGGATCACACATGTATTAGGCGTCTTCCCTTATGTCTCGCCACTGGCCAATATGGCACCTACGATGATTGTGACCGGCATGATTAAAAAAGAATTTGCGACACTTGGTACACTAACTGCGCCTGTGCTCAGCAATCCGACTGCTTTTGACGGAGTCGTCACTAACAGCGGTAAACTCAAAAATTTCACCTTTACATTAAGTCCTTATCCTGATTTAGCCGCCCTGATTGCCGTACCGGCTACAGAGCACATTGTTGTCAATATCGGCGGTAAAACGATTGGATACAACAGCACGCGATTCTTTGATCCTTCGTGGATTTTCGGTGCTGTACGTTATAAAGTCCGTATCAGTGTAGATGGGACTGCTGTTTCAGAGATGTCGCAGGAAACAAACTCGTTTACGACTCAGTTGAATGTTGCTGCTAATTCCAAAGTTACTGCTTGCGGCTACTTTGGTTATGATATTGCAACCCTGAAAAGTACAGAAATGTGCAAAACCTTCAATATGGCCGATCTGAGTGTAACAATTCCGACCTTCTCGAATCATCCGTACACAGCGATGGAAGATTGGTTGAGTGCCAATGGAATTACGAATCAAACCGTATCACTCACCTTCCCTAACGGCACCAATATAGCTGACATCGGCAACGTTAAACAAGTTAGTGGTATTACAGAAGGCAGTACGATCACATTAGCCGATCTGAGTACTAAAAATATTTCAGTAACTGTTTATGATAAGATGGTGAATCTCGCTACCGAGTTCATCAATAAACCCTTGACCTATAATTCACCGGTCTGTGATGTCTTCACTTGTCACTACATCCCGGCAACAGGCACCAAAATCACATCAGTCAAGATCGGCAATACAGCGATCGATACAGCCAAGAGTTATTCATACAGTGAAATCAAAGCTGCTGGCGGTGTCATCAACCTCATCGTCGATTAACAACATTAAAAAAAACCGAATTCGCTCATTTGCGTTGATCTCGGTTTTTTTTGATTTGATAGCGGCAGAAACTAGTAAACGGACACTCGTCACACAGTGGTCGAAGTGCGCGACACTTGTATCGGCCAAAAAACAACAAAGTATGATGAGCTTGGATCCACTGCTCTTCCGGAATCTTCTTTTTCAACGTCAACTCGGTCTGCAGCAGATTAGCCTTGACACTCACCAGTGCTAAGCGATGACTAACGCGGTCGACATGCGTATCAACGGCCAGCGCCGGAATATGAAATCCAACGGCTTGTATAACATTAGCCGTTTTTCTTCCGACACCCGGAAGCGACTGAAGGTCTTTATTATTACTGGGAAGCACAGAATCAAATCGTGACGTTAGTTCTTGCGCAAATCCTTTTAGATTTTTTGCTTTATTATGAAATAAACCGATTTTTTTGATAAATTCTTCAATTTCAATTACTTCACAAGAAGCCAACGATGCAGCGTCAGGGAACCGTTTAAACAAGGCGGGTGTAATCTCATTGACGGCTTTATCGGTCGTCTGAGCGCTTAGAATGACAGCTATAGCCAATTGGAACACTGATTCATGAACAAGCTCGCATCCGGCATCAGGAAACATCCGATTCAGTTCCGACATGATCTCAGCGGTTGTCATCATCATTTCGTTTTCCTTCATTTAACTGTTCAATCGTCGTCTTGGATTTGATCCAACTACTTAAGATCCGATCGATATATGTAAAACTGAGTTTACGATACATAACGGCTTCCCGTAAGGCATGGATCAAATATTGGGGATCCAAGCGATTGAGCCAATCATTTAATTTCTCTAATTCAGCAGAACTCAAGGGACGTTGAAATTCTGCTTCAAATGTCTCGGCGATCGACATGGAAGTCGGGACGATCGAACGATCTCCATTATCAAACAAACCATCCAAACAATAATCCACCTCACTTGAAAGAACCTTCACATTTAAATACCCTTTATTCACCAACCTGGTCAATATATCATCTGTTTGTTGCTCAGAAAAATTACACCGTTTAGCTAAATCATCCGGTTGTACGATTTCATGTTGTTTTTGTAATTTTGCGATCATCAATACCGTAACGACCTCAAAAGCATCCAAATTAAGTTGCTCGAGATGTTCCAATATCCAACTTTGTGTATCGATATAATTTTCTTCCCACCAATTTAGTTTCATATTACTCCATCCTCACGTTGATCAGCACACTGAAATCAACCATATTTAAAACGATTTCCGTTACTTTGTCACTTACGACATAGACCGGTTTAGAATGAAAATAACCTAACGTTGCGGTAGCATTATCTAACTTCGCTATTTCCGATGCTTTTTTTAAGGCACCTTCGAAATCAACATCAGCTGCGACAAGTGAAGTAATCAATAGATGTGCGTCATCATAGAAAAAATAGATTTCTGTGCCTTTGCTATCTTTGCCCGTCGCCACATTCGTAACTGTATCAAAAGCACTTCGTTGAACATAGACTGGCTCAAAGATCGAATACGATAAGGCAGTTTTATATAAATTGTTACGTTGCACACTCTTATCTCGATTTACCGGACCGCTGACGAAACTCCATAAATTCAGCATAATGATTCCGACAAGAATCAACAATAAGAGCAGTGTGAACAAGGCAGATCGATTTATCTTATCCATAAATACCTCCTGATTTATTATATCAGAGTGTGCGTATCGGGTGGAAATTTATTTGCAAATTTCATCGCGTCGTGCTAAAATTCGAAATACAGGAGGTAAATCATGCTAAAAAACTGGAAATTAATCACAGGAGTGAGTTTACTTGTCTGTACGATATTGCTTACTTTATTTTTCTATTATGCACCTAAAAAAACAGATCCGACGCTCAATTCAATGTTTAAATCAACCGTTATCGCTTATGCTGATTTGGAAACACGATTGAAAGAAGTCCCGGGTATTCATTATTTATATTTCTGCGATGTCGCTAATGCCGATTGCGCCTATATCGATACCGACATCTTAGTCAAATTGGCTGCCGATGCGCATGTTGCATCCTTTGCGGATATCGAAGCCGTCGATGTTTCGAAAATGCCTAAAACTATCACTCCGCAAGCTATCAAGAAAATTTGGGGATTCTCGAATATACCGGCATTTGTAAGTTTAGAATACAAAGACGCAGCGATCATCGTACATTCAGCACTTGAATGGGATGCAAAAAACCCCTTCACAATGAATCAATTAAAAACATGGATGAAGAATAACGGTATCTGGCGTGCCGAATATACAAACTGACAAAAAAAAACTGAGAAATCAGTTTTTTAGTTGATCAATAAGGGCAATACGTTATAACACCAACGTGCACTGCGCTGTGACGCTTTTGTTAGGTATTCCTCAAAGGTAATATGATTCTCGTTTCTGACCGTAATATCCGACAACGACCTCAGAATAACAAACGGAAGCTGATAAACTGCCGCGACTTGCGCGACGGCAGCCCCTTCCATTTCTACACAGATCGCTTCAGGATAGTTTTTAAGAATCAGATCGACTTGTTCTTTACGTGAAATGAACTGGTCACCGGAAACAATGGGACCGATCCAATGACGTGATTTTCCGATAACGGTCTTGAACGCTTCGACATAGTGAGCATCGGCTTCGTAAACAAAGCGCTGATTTGAAAAATTCTGTTGATAACCGAAAACAGTGAGATCCAGATCGTGATAGGTAACTTTTGAGGAAACCACTACATCCAGTACTTCCTGTTGCTCTTTTAAGCCACCGGCAGTACCGATATTGACGATTCCTTCAACATTGAAATTTTCCAGACAAATGGCTGTCGTCATGGCCGCCGCTGCTTTCCCGATACCGCTGAGTAAAACAACGACCGAAACTTGATTGAGTGTTCCACTCACAAAAACGACCGAGTGGATCGTTTGACTTTTACTGTTTTCCATCAGTGTCACTATTTCGTTGACTTCTTCCTGCATGGCTCCGATAATCGCTATCATTGTTCGTCTCTCTTTCTCGCTGTGATGAAATACTTTTCTGCTGTTTCATCAGCCGGTTGGTCAAAATCACTATTTACAATAAAACTGAAATGATGTTTCGTGAGTAATCGAGTGAGTGCTTCCAAAGCGAAAACAGTTTGAATATGTGTTTCTTCCATCAGCTGTCCGTCTTTCGGATAGAAAGCAAAATGATGATAGATGCGATCAGGACTTTCCGATAAGATCGTCCACTGATAAGCTGTATCATCGATCCAACCTTCTTCAATGAATTCATCGCTAAACTCGTCCATCCGCGCCGGTGTATGCATATCAAACATAAATGCACCCCCCGCTTTTAAATGACGACTTACCTGTTCAAACAAACAATCGACTTCTTCAAGTGAAGACAAATAATTGATACTATCGCAAAACAATAGAATACTATCATAGTCAGCCAAGCCATCCAGATCAAGCATGTTTTTCTGAATAAACGTGAGCGTATCCGGATGTGGTTTTGAACTCGCATAGTCAAGCATATCCTGTGAAAGATCACTGGCTGTCAACTGATACCCGCGGTTCGCCAGTTCAATGGTAATCGCAGCACTACCGCATGCCAGTTCAAGAAAATCAACTCCGGTTGCGTGAACACTCACATAGTCAGCCCATTGCTTGGTCGCGATAGGATCCTCGACCAAGCGGTCATAGTACTGTGCTAGGATGGTATACATAATAAGATGACCTGACTTCCATTTAATTGAGAAATCGAAAAACTAATTAACTTGATCTCAAAGCATTTATTTCGCGCACAAATCGACTGTGACACTTCATTCGATTGATTGAACATCTACACCCTCCTTGATCAAATACGCACGTTGTATTGCTCGTACGGCTTCATAGGCCTTATGGACATCCTTCATCGCCAAGGCGATCTCAGTGGAACTATTATATCCTCTATTTTCATCTAATTTATCAGCCAGATACACGATCATTGATGTCATTGAACGGTCAGAACCGTTGACATGATGTGCAATCGCTGCCAAGACCTCAGGATCACGAACTTGAAACTTCCGCTTGGCGATCTCAGCTCCGACGATCTGATGCCACAAACTTGGATGCTGATCCACATATGCCGGATAACAAAACCCAAGCCACGCTTTCAATTCACTTGCACTCATTGATTTTGCGCAATCATGAAACAATGCGGCGATTCGAACTTTTTCAACATCCGCATGATTACTGAGAGCGATCCGACAAGCCAGATCGCACATCGATTTCACATGCAACCATCGCTTCGGACTGACCAAACTTTGAGCGATCGTTTCGAGATATAATTGGTTTTCGATCATGTAACGAACGACAGCTACCGATGTATCCGTAACGAAGCCTTCCCGGACACGTGTACTTGAATTCGGCAGGATCACAGCCATATCTAGTTTTTTCATATCGACTGGAATTTTATCTGTCGAATTCCGCGGATAAACAATAAATTCGATTACTTCTCTCAAACGTTTATTATCTTTCCATTGATCAAATTGATTGGATTGATCGCTTCCCATGATCCAACTAAAGCTTACTTCAGGGTAGCTTTCTTGCAGGTAATCAACCGTGTTGATCGTATACGAAGGTGATGAAAGCTGAGCTTCGATTGTACATAATTTCATCTTGCGGTAGGGCTTGATCATCAAACTGATCATTTCGGCACGATGCGCAAAAGAGGCACTTTGATTTTCTTTCAGCGGTGTGCTGAGGGAGGGAATAAACCAAACTTCCTGTAAACCGCATTGTTTGATCGCCTGCTTGGCGACTTCGAGATGTCCGGAATGTATCGGATTGAAACTCCCGCCGAAACACCCGATGCGCTTCATCTGGGCAATTCCAGGATTCTTTTTTCACTGACACGATATAACAGGATCGTGTGTCCGATGATCTGAACAACTTCGCTGTGCGTACCGGAAGCCAAATCCAGAGCGATCTCTTGGACCGGAACCGGACAGTTTTTCAGGACACTGATTTTAACCAATTCATGGGCTCGCAATGAATCATCCATCGTTGCGATGAGATTCACACTCATGCCCTCTTTACCTACCTGGAAAATGGCGCGTGTCGTAGACCCCAATCCACGTAGAAATCTTTTTTGTTTTGCGTTTAACATTAGATCATCGCCTTTCTGAAGAGTACATTGACTCCAACGGGTGTTAATACTTCAATTTTAGTGAAATCGCCTTGGATACAGAACCAGCCCAGTTGATTGATCACGATGTCAGTCTTTTCATTTTTACCTTGATAGACTGACTTTTGCGTCAATGCCGGAAGCTCCATCAAGCGAGGTTCAAGTTCATCAAAATGCTTTTCCAAAAACTCATCTCTTCGTTCCGCTTTAGTACGGTGTAATAAGACATTCTCCGAAAGATACGAAGTTAAACTGACATCGTTACATCCATAGATACTGATTGCACACAGACCTCCGGCAAGGATCGTCTGATCATCGCGAAGTTGGAAACTACGCGGTGCATAAGGTCGGTCAATGGTGATCTTACGAATATCGATTGGACTCAAACGATTCCACAAACTATTTTCAACTCGAATACCGGGACTATCGTACACGGTATAATCACCACATCGAAGTGCGTTCAATCGCAGTGTTGTATGCGGATATGGGGAAACCGTCAAAGTCTTTTCCGGTTTTACTAATTGGTTCAGTAATGTGCTTTTACCGGCATTGGCCATACCTAATGTGACAACAGCACGTCCTTTGCGAAATAAGCGCAGACCATGTTCGACTTCATCGATACCATCTTTCGCATAATCTCCTATAACAACGATTCCTTTGACTTCGCAACCATAGGCTTTCATCCGACTTTGGACAAAACGCAATAATTTACTGTTGGACATCGTGACCGGTAGTAGATCGCGCTTCGTAGCCACCAGTAATAAATCCTTATTGGCAAGATGACGATTGATGCCCGGAATCATACTTCCTTCGAAATCCGTCAGATCTGCCACATACAAATATAAAGCATCGATCGAAGCAATTTGACGCAATACATCGTCACTGTCAGCTTCTTCGGTTTTTAATCGAGCGGTATCTCCATAATGGGTCAACCGATAACAGCGTTGACACAGTGCCTGTTCTGCCTTGACCACATAACCGGTCTTCTCCGGATCGGTATTCTGCAGACGAACTCCGCAGCCGTAACAATACTTGATGTTTGATTCACTCATTAACTCATCCCTGCTTTCTTTTTGCGGACAAAGCCGCTTTTTCCAAAACACGAATCCAACGCGTATAAAAATACTCATTTGCGACGATCGGTTCAACCAAAATGGTTGTTAAGCCAAGCAGATTACCGGCTGTGATATCCGTGAACAGCTGATCTCCCACAAGACAAGTCGCATGCGCTTGAAAACCATGTTTCTTCATATAACGTCTGATTTTGAACGGAAACGGTTTAAAAGCCAACGAGATTGCTTCGATACGCAACTGTTTATCTACAAGACTCAGCCGCGATGGAATATTATTCGATATCAAAACGATTCTGATATCGAGTTGTTGGATTGCGAGAACCCATGCTTCTTTTTCTTTTCGACACGTTTTTTCATGCGGAGCCAACAACGTGTTGTCTGCATCGATCACAATCAATTTTATTCCCTGTTCAAATAGTGTATGCGGATCAAGCATTTCCAACAAGCGAACTTGACGATCGGGCAAAAACAGTTTCATCGAAAGCCCTCCACTTACGGTATTATAACAAACTTATCCCAAATTGAAAACGGAAACAGGTTGTTTAAGCACGAGGGTAGATAAAGCTGAATATTTGTGGTACAACTAAACAGGTGATTCTATGAAAACAGAATTGGTAGTATTCGACATCGACGGATTATTGATCAACAGCGAAGAGTCAGGTCGCCGAGCCTGGCAGGAAATCGCCGATCGATATGATCTCAACCTTCCGACAAACTTCTTCTATGGAATACAAGATGTCGGAAGCGAACAAAAAGAAAAATTATTGCGAGAATTCAATGGTTTGGCCGAACATCACGATGAAGCCGAAATCAATGCGGCAGCGTATTGGAAATCACATCGTGCCTCCGGTCGTGACTTATTGATTGAAGATGGGCTGCTTTTATTAGCTTATTTGAATAAAAACAAGGTCCCAATCGCACTGGTCAGTAGTCGTAATCGCGCTCACATGGACGAAATGATCAATGACCACTTAGCTGCTTATACATTCGCAGCCACCGTCAGCGGTGATGAAGTTTTCGTTGGTAAACCAGATCCTGCGATGTATCTAAAAGTATGTGCCATGAGTCATGCAAGACCCTCGCATACCTATGTGATCGAAGATAGTTTATATGGGATCCAATCTGCTTATCTGGCCAATACGAAACCGATTTATGTTGAAACAACTCGTAAAGTCGATGAATCGATTGAAAAATTCTGTATTGGTTATTTCGCAAAAATCAGCAATGTGATTGAATATCTTAAAGACACATCCGTCATCTCATAAAAAAGAGGTTATATCGATTAGATCCTTCAATTAACGAAGGAACGATTGTTACAACCTCTTTTTTTATTATAATTCTAACTGCATGAATTCAACATCTTCATGTTCTGCGTGTGTTTCTTCGACTTGTAAGGGAAGATCGATAATTTTGATCTCTTCGATTTCTTTCAGCACATAGTGGTTTTCACTACCGGAGATGGTCGAATATGTAGCATCTTTCCCCATGATCGGAATATCCTTAACAAGAACCCAGTTTTTCTTATCCTGCGTCAGTTTCAACATCGAATAAGAATTGACGGCCGACGTAAATGCGACGATTTGCGGATTTGACTTTACTTTTTTAGCGATCAGTTCGCCTCGGGCAGGACGAGCCATCAAATCAATATCATTGATCCGGATCCGTTTCAAGCTTCCATTGAGTGTTCGAACTAAGAGCGCATTGGCTGATGCTTTAAATGCACAACCATAAGCGATTTCATCTCCGGCACTCAAGTTCATCGCTTTGACACCCTTCGCTTTGGTACCGATCTCTGAAATAGAATGGCTGTCATAGCGAACCCCATAACCTTGTTTACTGACCAACAGTATATCTTCATGCTCATATAAAACAAAACAACTGACGATCCGATCATCTTTCTGTAGGATCATCGCATCATAGGTCTTGTTGTTGCGTTGAACAACAAACTCTTGCACTGCCGTTTTCTTCATCATACCACGTGCACTTATACTGACGATCCAGGCATACGTCATGAAATTTTTGACCGTCATAGCTGCGATGATCTTCTCACCGCCGTCGGCTTTCATATAATGACCAAGATGATTCCCAATCTCTTTCCATTTAGCGTCTTCCAACGTATATATTGGCAAATAAGCATAATTACCGCGATCCGTAAACATCAGTAATGTATCGTACGTATCTGCTTCGATCGTTCCGATGCACTCATCAAGTTCCTTGAGTCCGGTATCGTTATTCTCACTGGCTGTGAAGGAACGCATCGATACACGTTTCACATAGCCATCGCGGCTGACAGTCACAACAACCCGTTCATTGGGAATCATGCTCATCTTATCGATGATGATCTCTTGAACTTGGTCTTCGATGACAGTTCGACGTTTGTGCGGAAACTTCTCACGGATTTCTTTAAGTTCTTTGACCAATACGCTTTTCAACATTTCTTCGCTTTGAAGAATACTATTCAGATATTCCATCTGATTTACCAATTGCGCAAACTCTTCGCGTAATTCATAAATATCAGTTGAGGTCAACCGATACAGACGCAAGACAACAATAGCTTCAGCCTGTGCTTCGCTGAAGTTGAAGCGAGCGATCAAATTTTCTTTCGCATTCGCTTTATCTTTGGAAGAACGAATGATCGTAATCACTTCATCCAACACCGAAACAGCTTTCATCAACCCTTCCAATAGATGACAACGACGTTCCAGATCATCATATTGAAATTTACTGCGACGCAATACAACTTCTTTACGGTGATCAATAAACGCATCCAGCATAGGAATCAGTCCCAACTGTTCAGGTCGCTGACGAACGATGGAAACCATGTTGTAGTTGAAATAAACTTGCAGGTCGGTATTCTTATACAGATAGTTGAGAATCAATTGACCATCCGAATCTTTTTTGAAGTCAATGACGATACGTAGTCCGTTACGATCTGATTCATCACGCACATCCAAGATTGATTCAAGTGACTTGTTTAAGCGGATATCATCCATCTTTTTGACCATATTGACTTTGATGACTTCATAAGGGATTTCTGTGATAACGATCTGATTGACGGTTCGGCCTTCAATGATCTCAGCTTTCCCACGTAGGACGATACGTCCTTTCCCCGTCAAAAAAGCTTCGTGAATTCCTTCTTTTCCTTGTACGATTCCACCGGTTGGAAAGTCTGGTCCAATCATGATCTCTTCAAGTTCTTCAAGCGTACATTCAGGATAATTCAAACGATAGATCGTTGATTCAACAACTTCATTCATATTGTGTGGTGGAATATTGGTGGCATACCCAGCCGCAATACCGGTTGTTCCATTGATCAATAAATTCGGTAAGCGGGCCGGTAACACGACCGGTTCAAGGGATGTATCATCAAAGTTACTTGAAAAATTAACGGTGTTCTCTCGGATATCCTGCAACAACAAGGTACAGTAAGCCGATAAACGAGCTTCGGTATACCGCATGGCAGCGGCCGGATCATCATCGATCGAACCGTTATTTCCCTGCATATCGACCAATTCGACATTCATCTTCCAATACTGTGACATCCGTACCATGGCTTCATAAACACTCGAATCTCCATGGGGATGATAATTACCGATGACTAATCCAACCGTCTTGGCTGATTTACGATAACCCTTATCAAACGTATTTCCGTCATCGAACATAGCATATAGAATTCTCCGTTGGACCGGTTTTAAGCCATCTCGGACATCCGGTAAAGCTCGTTCTTGAATGATGTATTTCGAATACCGTCCAAAACGGTCCTGCATAAGGGTTTCAAGCGGCGTCACTAAAAAACTTGATTCTTTGATTTCTTTTTTATCCTGTGCCATCAGTGCGCCTCCTTATCAAAATGATCTTCCAGCGTGAAAGCGACATTATCCTCGATCCAATCACGGCGAAGATTGGCTTTATCACCCATTAAAACACTGACCATTCTTTGGGCAGTGATCGCATCATCGATCGAAATTTGGATCAACGTTCGAGTACTTGGATCCATGGTTGTTTCCCAAAGCTGATCCGCATTCATCTCACCTAAGCCTTTGTAACGTTGTAATTCTGATTTACCCATCTTGAGTTGAACAGCGGCAAGTTCGATCTCATCAAACGCATAAGCGATATTCTTACCCTTGGTCACTTTAAACAACGGTGGTTGCGCAATAAACACTTTGCCGCTTTCAATAAGTTCACGCATATAACGATAGAAGAAGGTCAACAATAAACATTGAATATGAGCACCGTCTGTATCGGCATCGGTCATAATGATGACTTTACCATAGTTACAGTCGCTAACATCGAAATCACTTCCGACCCCAGCTCCTAAAGCATGAATGAGTGTATTTAATTCTTCGTTTTTTTCGATTTCGGAGATACTTGCTTTTTCGGTATTCAACACTTTACCACGCAATGGTAAAATAGCTTGATATTTGGAATCTCTACCTTGCTTGGCACTCCCGCCGGCAGAATCTCCTTCGACCAAAAACAATTCATTACGACGGCTGTCTTTCGATTGAGCCGGTGCTAATTTACCGGATAAGATGCGTTCGCTCTTACCGTTTTTCTTGCCTTTACGGGCATCTTCACGGGCTTTACGGGCGGCATCACGAACAGTCGCTGCTTTTTGAATCTTTTTTAGTATAAGTGTCGCAAATTCGCGATTCTCTTCCAAATAGAATGTCATCTTTTCAGCAACAAAATTTTCAACAGCTGCTTTCGCATCCGGTGTTCCCAATTTTCCTTTGGTTTGGCCTTCAAATTGCAAAATGTTCTCAGGAATCGAGACTGAAAGTACAGATGTACATCCTTCACGAATATCGTTTCCTTCAAAGTTCTTGTCCTTGTCTTTGAGAATTCCGACCTTCCGCGCAAAATCATTCATCACTTTTGTCAGAGCGGATTTATAGCCGATCTCATGGGTTCCGCCATCCGACGTCCGCACAAGATTCACAAACGAAAAAGTGTTTTCCTGATAATCATCCGTATATTGCAATGCAAATTCGATGCCGATCTCATTCGAATTCCCACTGAACGCAATTCCGTTATGTAAGACTGTTCGGTCTTCATTCAGATAATCTAAAAATGCGATCAATCCGTGATCATAAACAAATTTTTCAAGTTTTCCGGTCCGCTCGTCATTAACAAGCATCGTGATGCCTTTGAGTAAGAATGCACTTTCACGCGCGCGTTCACAAATTTGACTCGCACTATATTCGATCGTCGAAAAGATCGTTTTATCCGCCAAAAATCGAATCGTACTGCCGGTTTTAGTCGTTTTACCGAGATTCTGTAAATCGGACACATCTTTTCCGCCGTTGCTGAATTTCATCTGATAGAGATTTCCATCATAAGCGACGGTGACTTCCAACCAACTGCTCAATGCATTGACGACTGAAGCACCAACACCGTGCAGACCCCCGGCTGTCTTGTAGCCGCCTTCGGACGAGAATTTTCCACCGGCATGAAGTACACTGAAAATAACCTGCAGAGTTGATACACCGGATTGATGCCTACCGACAGGCATACCTCGGCCTTCATCCTCAACGCGGATCACATTGTTCTTTTCGATCGTGATACGGATTGTCTTACCGTATCCGTTTAATGCCTCATCGATCGCATTATCCACGATTTCCCACACTAAGTGATGTAGACCGCGGCTGTCCGTGGAACCGATATACATTCCCGGACGTTTTCTTACAGCTTCCAGTCCTTCTAGGATCTGAATACTGGATTCATCATATTTTTTTTGAACAACCATCTAAAAAACCCCTCTCACGTGTTCATTATACACAACAATCGAGTGAATTAAAACATGACAGTTTCTAAAGATTTGGTATAATAGAGGCGGAAGCGAGGTGCGAATATGCTACTTGAAAGTATCTTCGGTTATTTATTCGGATCCATACCGTTCGCATTGGTCGTCGGTAAACTCTTTTACAAGACTGACATTCGCGGATTCGGAAGCGGTAATCTCGGTGGTACCAATGCCGGTCGCGTATTGGGTGGTAAAGCCGGTGTCGCTGTCGCCATTCTTGATGGACTCAAAGGATTCTTTGTGATCGCCATTGTTATGACATTCAATCCAAGTGCTGCCGTCATTGCCGGATTTATGGCCGCGATTGGACACTGTTATCCGATTTTTGCGCAATTTAAAGGCGGTAAAGCTGTTTCTACCGCCTTCGGTTATCTTTTGGGAGTCAGTCTGTTTATTACCCATACTGTTTTGTGGATGTTTGTACTTCCATTATTCACTTTCTTCGCAATCCTGAAACTAACTAAATTTGTCTCACTATCCTCGTTAATTGCTGTTTCGTTAGCAGCCATTATCTCGTTCTTTGTCCAACCGAACCTTCAGGTTTCACTCTGTGCGCTGTTGATCGCAATCTTGGTCATATATCGCCATCGTGCTAATATTGAACGGTTGCGCAACCATACCGAAAACAAAATACACTGGCTTTAACGGTTATGATTGATTAGATTGATCATCTTTATACTAAATTGTTTAGACATCACGGGGCTCTCGAGAGCTCCTTTTTTTATACAATCGATAAAATGTTGGATCTCAAAGTGAAAATCACTTTCAAAATCACTTTTCCAGATAATCTCATCTTGCCCTTCCACCATCAATTTAGCTTGCGTAGTTTTCCAAAAATCACTGATTTCGATGGATCCTTTCGTCCCATAGAAAATCGCTTTGTTTTGCATGTTGACTATCAAACCTCCGCGTACACTTCCCATGACACCGTTTTCGAATTTAATCAAAATCTGCATCACTTCATCGACGCCGGTTTCACCTAACACTTGCATGTGAGTACTTGAAACTACCGGGCTGTCGATCAGATACAGTAAATAGGCGATCGGATAAACACCGACATCCAAGATTCCACCACCCATACCCTCTTTATAAAACACCCAATGATCATGCTCATACGGTGACTTATAACTGTCGGATGCTTCGGCATAAACCAATTCGCCGATCACTTTATCCGCTAACCATTTTTGCACCTGCAATGTGGTTGGTGTGTAGACAGCCTTCATGGCTTCCATAAGAAGCTTCCCCTTTGATTTAGCCAAGGCAAAAACTTCTTCGATTTGGTCACTATTTTGTAGAAATGGTTTCTCACACAAAACGTGGATATTATGTTTCAAACACATTTTCACCAGCTCATAATGGGTAAACGGTGGCGTTGCGATATAAACTGCATCGATCAGTCCACTGGCACACATTTCTTCATAATTCCCAAAAGCATGTTCGATACCGTGATCAGCACAAAATTTAACTGCTTTATCATAATCACGTGATGCCGCAGCCACTACATCGATTCCCGTCGACAACGCACAACCTTTCAAAAAACGTGTCGTTATCTTTCCCGGACCGATGATTCCCAATCTTATATTTGTCATATAGCCTCCGTTTCTGGTAAAAGAAAACACAGCTAAACTGTGTTTCTACTTGTATTGCTCCATCGACTTCATAATCTGCTTGATCTGCGATTCGGAAGGTTTTCTTCCCATCTGCAAGAACATTGCGCGAATCATTTTTTCGTTGATCGGCGGATTGTCTTTCAACTGTTTCATGAAAGCTTTGCGGGTGAAATAAAAGCCTAAACCGCCACCGATCGCTATACCTACGACTAAACTTAATAATGATGTCCAGAATTCCATGTCTTCACCATCCCTTTACTTAAACATTTTACCATTTTTAAGTTATATTTCAAGTAAAAGAAGTCAAAGGAAAAAATTGTAAAAATAGGTTCGTTTTTAAATTTTTTTCTCTTTGTACACGAATAGTAAAAAAGAAGAAAACCGACCTAGGTCTCCTTCTTTTCGCACGATGTCGTTTAATCTGAGAAGAAACACTGTTGGCACACAATGTTTCAGACTCTTGTTCCCCCCTTTCACACTCATCATAGCGCAAGGGATTTACTTTATATCAACACTCAGACAAAATCAAATAACCCTGATTAATGTTGTGATTTGGCATCTATGTTCAACTGTTATGTTCCTGTTTCAAGAAAAGAAATGAATATTTATACATGGCTGTCTCTTTTGCCAAGCGGCAAGTTTCTTTCGCAAAATAGCGAATCAAATACTCCGGATACAATCGTGAAGCAAGCAACGGAGAGATTTCATCAACAATCAAATCCAACATAATGGAACTTTCGCCACGTTTAACTTTAAGTCTCAAATATTCAGCCATCTGACGATAACCGAAGTCAGTGAGATCATCAATATCAATATGGGCTTCGATCGTTGAACGGATAAAATCGAAATGCCGATTCTGATCGATCAGATCCAATAAAATTAGCGCAGAAACAACATGAAAAGGTGAATTAGCTACTAAAACTCGTAATATGGTTTCTGCCCTTGTTAATCTGTTTTGTTCAATTAAATAAAGTGCTTCACTCATTTGTACTTCATCCCGTAGATATTCACAAACCCCAAGTGCGCAGAAGGCATAACGATCCATGATTTTTTCAGCCATTTTAATCATTTTCGTATCTTCACCCTGCATTCTGACATTCATCTCCGCATGTTGAATTAAAGTTGAAAAAAAGTAGGAATGATCGAACGCATTATTGATTTTAGTGAGATAATTTAAGCTCCGTATGGGTTTGTTGTTTCTGAATCGGTTGAGTGCAAATGCTAAACAACAGATAGGATCATCGGTAAATTGATGCTCCATTTGATTGCTGAAATCAGCACATATCTTATGTAGTGGATGACTATTGACATAGATTTCGTTCATCAATAACAAATAAGAACTAAGCGGTATTGGGTAGATTTCAAAGATTTCAATCATTCTTTCCATCCATTTCGGATCAGGAAATTTACCTTCTAAAAAGAAATAGACAACGTTTGAAATAGCTTCGTCAAAACTCTGATATAACACATTTTGTTTGACTGCTGTAAAGATACGTTTCCATTCTACATGATTGTTACGGACTTGCTCAACTTCTGCCAACGTGATATTTTTCATTATTTTTTGGATCAAATTTGGATAATATTGTTCAAACGTTAGATCATAAAAATACGTCATTCCGCATTTTTTTAAAAAGAAACGATAGAGTTCTTCTTCATAAATCATAAGACCGTTCTCAAGCCTCGTTAAGGTCGAACGGCTGCATACCGCATGCCCTGTCGCTACATCAAAAAATTGATGATTTGATGATGTTAGTAGAAACCATTTTTGGGTATAAGATGGATCACCGGTCATTCGTAAGCGTTGTTTTCGCTCATGTCCGATGAGGATCCCGATTCTGCTCAAATTTTGTTGGTACTGCATAATTCCTCTTTCTATTCACTGTCCTCAGTATGATATAGGCCATAATAGACGCCTTTTTTATGTAACAGTTCACTATGGGTTCCGCGCTCGACGATACCTTTTTTAGTCAAAACGAAAATCTCATCAGCATGGGTAATCGTTGAAAGTCGATGAGCGATAACAAAGGTTGTACGGTTGGCTGATAGTTCATCCAAGGTAACTTGAATCTGTTTCTCCGTAGTATTGTCCAAAGCACTGGTTGCTTCATCTAATAAAAGAATCTTGGGGTTTTTCAGAAAGATACGGGCCAATGATAAACGTTGTTTTTGACCTCCTGATAATTTAACACCACGTTCTCCGATATAGGTCTCCATTCCATCAGGTAACATCTCAATAAATTCCCAAGCATTCGCTTGTTTCGCTGCCGCGATAATCTCAGCCGGAGTCGCATCGGGACGTCCATATTGAATATTTTGACCGATCGTTCCCGCAAAGATAAAGACATCCTGCTGAACGATACCGACGTGAGCGCGTAGATTCTTTAGATTGATATGACTTACATCCGTATCATCCAACAAGATCTGCCCATGTTCTACTTCATAGAAACGCGGAATCAAACTACACAGTGTTGTTTTACCCGACCCACTCGGGCCGACAAAGGCAACGGTCGTTCCAGGCTGAACGGTAAAGTTGATATTGCTCAACACATGGGTACCGTTCTGATCCCCATATTGAAAGGAAACATCACGGAATTCGATTTTTCCTTTGACCTGATCCAAGTTAAGTGCATCTGCCCTGTCCTTCTGTGAATCAATGTTGATAACACCCAAGAAGCGTTCAAACCCAGCCATCGCCTGATTATATTGCATAATAAAGGAGGAGATACGTGTGATTGGTTGTTGAAAAAGTTGCACATAGAGTAAGAATTCAACTAACCCACCCAAGGTCATATGACCTTTGATGACCAGATATCCACCGATCAGAAACACGGTCAACTGGATCAGCAAAATAAAGAATTTTACCGAAACACCAAAGCTCGCCATAACACGCAAAGCACTTTTACGAGAGATCGCAAAATTTTCATTTCCAACCGAGAACATTTCTTCTTCACGTTCTTCGGCATTAAACGCTTTAACAACTCTGATCCCCGAGAAATTATCTTCTGCCTGCGCATTGATCTCGGATAGTTTTTCGCGCATAACTCTAAAAGCGCGTCTGAATTTAAGGTTTTGTCTGACCCCGACTATGATCATCAGAGGAACCAATACCGTCATGACCAATGCTAACTGCCAACTGGTCATATACATCATGATGAAACTTCCGACCAGTAAAACAGCAGAGATCAACAAGTCTTCCGGTCCGTGATGAGCTACTTCCGAGATATCATTGAGATCATTGACCAAACGTGACATCAATTTACCGACTTTGGTGTTATCAAAAAATGAGATTGGAAGTGTTTGTATATGGGCAAACATTTCTTTTCGCATATCATATTCCATTTTAACACCCAATACATGGCCCCAGTATTCAACAACATACTGAAGAGCTGAACGTACACTGAAAATCAACGCAATGATGATTCCCCATTTTAACAGTAACGAAATATCTTGGCTTGGAATAATGGATGAAATCAGATAATTTGAAAAACGCGGCGTAACAAGATCCAATAAGGCGATCACGATCGCTGCTGAGATATCGAGAAAGAATAGTTTTTTATAAGGTGTATAATACGAAATAAATTTTTTGATCATGATAACACACTCCGTTTAATATTATAGCCGAAATGATTCTTTAACTCCATTGTATCTGAGCAATTTTCAATAAGACATAAAAAAACCTTGATTGAACAAGGTTTTTTAAAGTAAGCCCAAAAGGTCTGATATATTCCCTGTACTTCAGGTGGGTGTTCTGTGCCTAGTTTTAGGATTCCTTGCAAGCAAGGTTTTCAACACCAATAGACAACATCCGAACTCCCGTATATCAATATGTCGGAAATAAGTATCCTCTTGGGTATCTACATTATATCATAAGTATTTTAAAACACACTACTTGACAATCGCAATATGAAGTTCGTCTAGTTGCTTCTGATCGACCTTGGCCGGAGCTTCGGTGAGTGGGCAACGGGCGGAGGCATTCTTCGGGAAAGCGATCACATCACGGATCGAATCCGAAGCTGTTAATACCATCGCGAAACGATCTAATCCAAATGCGATTCCACCATGGGGAGGCGTTCCGTATTTAAAAGCATCCACAAAGAAACCAAAACGCTCACGGATCTGTTGGTGCGTAAAGCCAATGATTTCAAACATTTTCTCTTGTACTTTCTGATCATAGATGCGTAAACTACCGCCGGCAACTTCAAAACCGTTAAGCACAAGATCATAGGCACTGGCCAGTACTTTACCGGGATCTGTATCTAATAAATGGAGTTGCTCCTCTTTAGGTCGGGTAAACGGATGATGACGGGCATAAAAACGTTCGTCTTCATAATTGTATTCGAGAAGTGGGAAATCAACGACCCATAAAAACGCAAAATCATCTTTGCTGACTAATTGAAGTTTATCGCGAAGAGCTGTCCGAACGGCACCTAAAGCGTTACAAGCGCTTTCCCATCGATCGGCTGTCACAAGTATCAAACTGTGGTTTTGAGCGTTCAAACGACTGATCAGAGCTTCCTGTTGAGTTTCTGAGAAGAACTTGACAGCTCCCCCTTCCAGTTTCCCATCAGTTAGCTTTAAAACGACCAGACCTTTGGTTCCGTTTTTCTTAGCGACTTCCGTAAGTGCATCTGTTTCCTTACGCGTGAAATGAGCTCCGTCTGCAACGACAAGTGCTTTTAAACTCCCATCAGGTAAAGCTAACGCATTCGCAAAGACCGCAAATTCTGTTTCTGTAAAGATATCGGTAACATCGGTTAATTCGAGTCCATAACGAATATCAGGCTTATCACTGCCAAAACGATTCATCGCATCCGCAAACGGTAATTTCAGAAAATCCAATTTTTGGTCTCTTCCTATTACTTCTTTCATGACCTTGACAACCATCTTTTCGATGATCAGTTGGAATTCTGCTTCACTCAAAAACGAAGCTTCGATATCGACTTGTGTAAAATCAAGTTGTCGATCAGCACGCAGATCTTCATCACGGAAGCATCTGGCGATCTGATAATAACGTTCTAATCCGGCAATCATCAACATCTGTTTAAAGATCTGCGGTGATTGTGCCAACGCATAGAATTCACCCGCATGGACGCGTGACGGAACTAAATATTCGCGTGATCCTTCCGGTGTCGATTTCGTCAACATCGGTGTTTCAATATCGATGAAACCATGATCATCTAAATAGTTACGCATCGTTTTGACGATCGCCGCACGTTTGATTAAACGGTCTTGCATGATCGGACGGCGTAAGTCTAAATAACGATATTTCAAACGTGTGTCTTCAAGCGCATCGGTATCGTCTTGGATCATCATCGGTGTCAGTTCGGCAGTATTGACGATCACGATCGATTCAGCTTTGACTTCGATCTGACCGGTCGGCATTTTTACATTAGGATCTTTTCTGAGTTCGACAGTTCCGGTGATTTCAAGAATGTATTCGTTGCGTACATCTTTGACTAATTGATTGACCGTTTCACCAAAAACACATTGCGTGATACCGGTACGATCTCTGAGATCGATAAAAACAAGGCTTCCTAAGTTTCTGCGTCGTGCTACCCAACCCAAGAGGACAACTTTTTGACCCGCATTGGCTGCTGTTAATTCACCGTTTGTATGTGTTCTATTCATGATTGTGTTCTCCTTCTGCGTGTTCATGACCACAATGGCATTCATGTTCTTCGCCCAACCAAGCATCTAACTGTTCGATCAGGTTGTCGACTTCGACGATGACCTGTTCTTGTGTTTTTATGTTTTTCACAGCGACTTTATTTTCTTTGATTTCATCTTCGCCGACGATGATGACAACCCCTGCACCTTTGCGTTCAACACTCTTAAATTGTGCTTTAAACGAGCGGCCGGTATAATCCATGTCGGTACGATATCCGGCACTGCGGCAGAAGTTCGTTAATTGAAAAGCAGTCGGTAAGAGATCCGGTGCAAGACTTACAACATAGACATCAAAGTTCTCCGCTTCCGAGATATCGATATTTTCGGCATCCAGTGCGACGAGTAAACGTTCGATTCCCATGCCGAAACCGATACCCGACAAACTCGGCCCGCCGAAGTATTCGACCAAATCATCATAACGGCCGCCCCCGAATACAGTCGATTGCGAACCCATTTCTTTATTCATTGAAACCACTTCGAAAACAGTGTGCGAGTAATAATCAAGGCCACGCACCAAACGATCTGAGATCTCGACTTCAACTTCGTTTTGATCCAACACACTCAACACATCGCTGAAATATTTTTTCGACTCGTCTGTCAAATAATCATGGATATTCGGAGCTGACTTAAGTGCTTCATGTTCAGCATCGACCTTACAGTCCAAAATACGTAACGGATTCTGTTCAAAGCGGCGCTGACAATCACCGCAAAGCTCCGTAATGACTGGTTCGAAATGTGCTTTTAAGGCATCACGATAGTTAAGACGGCTTTCTTTATCACCGAGTGTATTGATCAATACTTTTAGATCTTTGAGTCCGACTGCCTGCACTAAATTCATTCCCAGCAATATAACTTCCGCATCGATCAATGGATTTTTAACCCCGATCACTTCGGTTCCGAATTGATGATGGATTCTCATTCGTCCTTTTTGCGGCCGTTCATAACGGAAACATGGACCTAAATAGTAGAATTTAGCCGGCATATCCGGATTTGCATACATTTTATTTTCGACGAAACTTCGAATCAAACCGGCTGTTCCCTCAGGTTTCAAGGTCATCGAGCGATCACCACGGTCAACAAACGTATACATTTCCTTATTGACGACATCACTGCTGTCATTATCACGTTTGAATACCTCGGTATGTTCAAACTCCGGTGTTCTGATTTCTTGATAACCGTAAACATAACATAACTGACGGATCAATTCTTCAATCGCATGCCATTTGGTCATTTCTTTTCCGTAAATGTCCTGTGTTCCTCGTGGAACTTGAAAATTTGCCATTTGTGTTCTCCTTTTTTGAAACAAAAAAGCGCCCTGTTAAGGACGCTTCTGCGCGGTACCACCTTATTTTGTATCATAGATACACTCTCAAGCCGTTAACGCGGGGTGCGTTTATCCCTACTTGATTCAGGATAACTCCTCCCGGGTGTCTGCCGTCAGATCTGGTTAAGGAAGTTCGCACCGGCTCTTCCCTCTCTTGTAACCATACTTTCAGTTTCCCGTTCATCGGATTTATGGATAAAGTTTATCACAATCACAACTTCTTGACAAGCCGTCAAGTTCTAATAACTCATTCTTTCAACTGAAAGTACGCTGTTTACTTTGCGTAGATTCACCATTAAGATACGTAAATGTTCGGCATCGTCGACCACTACTTTAAGCGTTGTTGTAGCGGTGATCTTATCATCGTTGACCGACGAATTCATAGCAACCAGTCCGGCTTTGTTTTGTGAGACAACAGTGACTAGATCAGTGATCAAGAAACTGCGGTCCGTCGACATGATAAATAACTGCACTTCATATTTACCGTTCGCAAATGTATCATCCCATTCAACATGGATCAGACGCTTGGTTTCATTGACGATGTTTGGACAATCGGTTCGATGAACTTTGACCCCTTGTCCTTTAGTGATATACCCGATAATCGGATCGCCGAAAACGGGTGTACAGCAGCCGGCCAATGAAATCATCATTGAATCGATGCCGGTAACTTTAATGCCTGATTTCGATATATTTTTACGATTATCGGCACGTTTACTGAATAATCGGTCTAAATTTTCAAGTAATGTAGGTTTCTTTTGATTGGTTAGCTTTTCCATGACAGCAATCATCGATAGTGACTTGACCGCGATCGCATACATGAAATCATTATAATTATTCACTGTAAAATACTGATAAATCGTTTCAAGTTTTTTGGATGTCATAAATTCTTTATCATCCAAACCTCGTTTTTTTAGTTCTTCCTTGAACATCGCTTCGCCTTTGTCGATCATTTCACTACGATCATCAAGTTCTTTTTTCATCAAGAAATTTTTGATTTTATTGCGCGCATGAGATGTTTTGACAAATTTCAACCAATCTTCTGATGGACCTTGTGAATTTTTGGATGTTTTCAGTTGAACGACATCGCCTGTTTTTAATGGCGTATTGATCGGAACAAGCATTCCGTTAACGATGGCTCCCACCGTCGAATGACCGATTTCGGTATGGATACGATAAGCAAAGTCGATCGGCGTGGATCCATTCGGAAGATCGATGACACGTCCTTTCGGAGACATAACATAAACATTTGCCTCAAACACATCATGCGTCAGAACATCCATGTATTCATCAGCTCCGGTTGTTTCACCGGTCATTGTCGAGAAGTCTTTGAACCAAGATAGTTTATCTTCGATCTCGCGTTGTTCTTTTTCAGGATTGTATTTACTACCTTCTTTATAACGCCAATGCGCTGCTACTCCTTGTTCAGCGATACTGTCCATTTCTTCGGTACGTATCTGAACTTCGAAAATACTTCCTTCGTCTGCTACGATCGTCGTATGCAGGGATTGATACATATTCATTTTCGGCATCGCGATATAATCTTTTAAACGACCCGGGATCGGCCTGTACTTCGCATGGATATAGCCCAACACTTCATAACAACTGGCCGAATCTTGGGTAACGATACGAATCGCCAATAAATCTAAAATTTCATCGAACCGTTTGTTTTTCGTTGTCATTTTCTTGTAGATACTAAACAAGTGCTTAGACCGACCGAAAATCCGAAACGGTATATGTTGTTCCGTCAACATGACAGAAATATCTTCAATCATTTTGTTTACTTGTGCATCACGTTCAGCTTTGCGGATTTCAACTAAATGAGCGATTTCATAGTATTGATCACGATGTAAATAGTAGAAACTGAGATCTTCGAGTTCATTCTTGATTTCACTGATACCTAAGCGATGAGCGATTGGGGCATACACTTCTAAGGTCTCAGCTGCGATCTTCTTTTGTTTCTCATCGGTCATGAACTCAAGCGTACGCATATTGTGTAAGCGATCGACCAATTTAATCAAAATAACCCGAATATCTTTGGCCATCGCAATAAATATCTTACGATGATTGGTAGCTAAATATTCTTTTTCATCTTTAAATTCGATATTACCGATCTTGGTGACACTTTCCACCAGAACGGTTATTTCTTCATCGAATTCTTTAGCCATTTCTTCATGTGTAACACCGCAATCTTCAAGAACATCATGCAAGATCCCAGCCGCGATCGTTCGTGGTCCGACGCGCAGCGTAGCCAATATATAGGCAACATTAATAAGATGAACGATATAAGGTTCGCCGCTTTTGCGTAACTGACCGCGATGTTTGAGTTCTGCATAGTTAAAAGCGTGATCGATCATTTCAAGATTGCCCGGATTGGTTATGTATTTGCGAACTTCTTCGCGAACATCTTCAAACGTAATCATTTCTTTTTGAAGATCCATATCGTCACCTCCTTTTAAAAATCGAAGAGTTTCCTCTTCGACTTCGTTATTCGTAACTGATCAGCGTGTATACATCGTAATTCTTGAGAACATCGCGACCGTGAAGGTCACTCAATTCGATAAGGAAAGCACAACCTACAACAATACCGCCTAATTGTTCAATCAATTTAACGGTTGCTTCGACAGTTCCGCCGGTCGCTAATAAATCATCGACGATCAGCACACGCTGACCCGGAATGATACTGTCTTTATGAACATGCAGTTCGTTCGTTCCGTATTCAAGGTTATAACTGTAACTGACTGTTTCACGCGGTAATTTACCCGGTTTGCGAACAGGTACAAAACCAATATTCATTGCGTAGGCCACAGGACAGCCGAAGATGAAACCACGGGATTCAGGTCCCACAACAACTTCTGCGTTTACTTGTTTGGCATACTTGATAATTTCTTCAGACGCGGCTTTGAAAACTTCGCCGTTAGCCATTAGGGGTGTGATATCTCTGAACAGGATACCCGGAATCGGGAAATCGGGAATATCCGCAATATAATCTTTAAAGTTCATAAACTGCCTCCTTGCAACATAGTTATTATAGCAAACCACTCCTAAAATACAAGGTTTAGCTGATGACTTCTGCGATTATCGTGAGTTTTTCACGACCGCGGAAAGTTTCAATTTTTAGTTTCCCGACAACGTTCAAGATCAGTGAATTTTCAAACTGAGAACCTTGGCCATTTTCCTGAAACATCAGTACCTCGACGTTTTGGTCTCCCCATTGTGTCAACCACTTAGGAAATTTCTTAACTCCGATACGAGTAAATCCGTTTACCTTCATTTCTTTCAAGTAAACCAGTGGAAATAGAAATCCTTGTCCAAACGGAGCGTACTCTTGAAGTGCCGCATAATCACTCATCGTAAATTCTTGGGGTGACATCGACATGACTGTCACTGTATCTTGGGCGGATTGCCAATCAATAAGATCTGCCGCCGAATTCAAACCGGATGTAAACTTCTCTAAGTCTTCTTTGCGGATCTCAAGTCCGGCTGCCATCGCATGACCTCCGTAACGGATACAATATCTTTGAACATCGTGTGTAAGTGTTCTCAGATCGACGTCAGCTACACTTCGGGCACTACCTTTATAGGTATCACCTTTGTCTGCCAAAACAAAAACCGGACGGCCGAATTCTTTCGCAAGGCGACCAGCTGTGATGCCCACGACTCCTTCATGGAAACTATGATGAGTTAGGATCAATACATTGCCTTCTTGTTTCATTAATTTAGCGATTTCATACATATCAGTGCTGATTTGACGACGCTGTGTGTTAAGTTCTTTGATCTGTGCAGAGGTGGCTTCGATATCACGCAAAGCATCCGAACACAGATAATCGACTACTCGATTCGCATTTGCTTGATCAGCCAAACGACCCACCACATTCAATTTTGGAACGATCTGAAAAGCAATCGTTTCTTCATCATAATGATCCACCGGTTTATCGAGTAATGCTTCGATGACCGGAAAATGATCCCTATTGAGTAATTGGATTCCCTTACGAACGATCTTACGGTTGCTGCCCCACATTTCGACCATATCGCCAATGGTAGCGATACTCGCTAGCACACTCAGATAGGGGTCTTCGCCAATCAATAACTCAGCCAATTGAAGTGCTAATCCGCTTCCGCAAAGACTGCGATAATCTCTTTCTAGCAGTGTCGGATGAACAAGTACATCACAATAAATCGGTTCAGTGATCTCATGATGATCTAAAATACAACTCGTAAGTCCAAGTGCTCTGATCTTTTCGATTGCATCATAGGCACTGACCCCATTATCGACAGTGATAAAAAGTGTATATCCACGTTCGGCTGCTTTAATTACCGTATCTTTACTTAATCCATACCCTTCGTTAAATCGATCAGGTATATAAAAACCCACATCGCCTTTTAATTTCCTAAGTGCACTCACAACAATCGCAGTTGCGCATAGACCATCAGCATCATAATCACCGCACACCATGATTTTACCTTTATTTGCGATTGTTTGCTTGATCAGATCTGCAACTTTTTGAAACAACTCATGCTGACTCGGAATAAAAGGCTGGGGATTCATTAATTCATGGACCTGTTCATCCGTACATTGATTCACCGAAAAAAGCTTAGCGACCAACGGATTCACATGATACGTTAGTTGGTATTCTCTGGCGGATTCACTAGACAGTTCAATGATCTTCATAGCAGTACCTCATTGACATTATGATACCATATTATATAACCAAAATCATATTCAGCGACCGTGTTCCCCAAAGAAAAAGAGAACAGCGAACTGTTCTCTTTGAGCTGACTAGACTAATCGTTGATACCGTAAATAACCATTTCTTCCATTTCTTCTTTTTTACTCAACTTTTTGACTTTCGTTTTAAGTTGTTTTGGTTTACTTCTGGTTCTCATGAAATACCACAACTGAGCAGCAATGAAGATCGATGAATAAGCACCTGAGATCAAGCCGATCAAGAAGGCGAAGTTAAAGGTGAAGATCGCACTGGAACCCATGCCCAACAAGAATATGATTGGAATCAGTGTTGTGACCGTATTATATAAGGAACGTTGAGCCGTCGCTTGGAGTGACTCATTAACGATGTTACGGTAATCCTTCTTAGTGATCTGAGGTTTCTTCCAATTTCGTACGTTCTCACGAATACGATCGAAAATAACAATTGTATCATCGGCTGAATAACCGATGATTGCCAGGATAACCGAAATCAAACTTGTATTGACTTCCAATCTGAATATGGAGAATACCGCCAACACGATGAATACGTCATGAACCAACGCGACGATACAACCGACCGCATAATCGAATTCAAATCGGAAAGCGATAAAGGCCAACATCAATAGCCAAGCCAGAGCCGATAAGATAACAGCATTGCGAACAAGTTCTTTTCCGACAACCGGTGTTACAACACTGTCGCTGGCTTCTTGGCCGTATTTAACTTTGAGATCTGCTTTGATCTCATTCATTTTGTCGGTAGAAATCGCCGTCGTCGTTGAAACGTTAGCAATCTTGTTTCCGGATAACTGAATACTTACATTATCGATCCCATAGGATGTAAAATCAGCTTTGACTTCACTGACAGTCAATGCCTTATTCGATACAACAGTGATCTTTGTGCCACTGGAGAAATCAATACCCATGTTGAATAAACCGTTACCGGATGCGAGTTGGATTCCGCTCGATAATAAACCGGCTACGAGGATAGTTAAACTACCGGCGATGAAAAACTTGGAGATTCCGATAAAATCAACTTTGGAGAAGATACCGAAATAACGTTGTTCTTCGCCTTTGGAAACATCCGGAATATCTTTCATTTTTACACTGAACCACGTTTTACGATTGTCGAGTACACCGGAATCAACCAGCAGTCCCAACAAGAATTTAACAAAGAATACATTGATGAGTAAGGTAGCAAAGATCGTGACCATCAACATCGTCGCAAATCCTTTGACTGCACCCGTACCAAACATATACATAATAACAGCTGAGATAAAGATCGTGAACTGACTGTCGAAAATAGTCCACCAAGCTAAATGATGACCTTCTACGAAGGCTTTTTTAATTGTTCTACCAAGATACAATTCATCCTTGATACGCTCGAAGGTGATAACATTGGCATCGACTGTCATACCGACACCCAAAACCAAGGCGGCGATACCAGGTAAAGTAAATACGCCTCCCATCGAGTTATAAACTAGCATTGTAAAGAAGATGTATAGAGCCAACATGATGCCGGAAATGATACCCGGAAGTCGATACACCAACAACATGAAGAGTACTACACCGATGATGCCGATAATACCGGCCAACATGGTCTGTGAGAAAGCTGTAGCACCATATTCGGCACTGACAACGTTGGAATAGATTTCCGCCATCTTAACCGGTAAAGAACCTGAATTGATCAGATCGGCAAGTGTCCGTGCTTCAACTTCGGTGAAAGATCCTTTAATGATCGCATCTCCGTTGATTCCGGCTGTTACCGAAGCGGCTGAAATATATTTAGGTGTTGTTCCGGCTTTTTCTTTCACAGCTTCAGCTGCATAAGAATCTGTTTTAGGATCAAAATCCAACCAAGTGACAATAATATTAGAGCCATTGGTACGAGTTGCCATTTCTTTTGTCAACTCATAGAATTTTGTCTGGTCTTTGATTTTAAGACTAACGACGACAAGTCCGTTCTCATAGCCAAGCGATGCTCCGCCCTGTGTAAGAATCGTAGCATCAGCTAAAAGTACGTCTTTGGTATCGCGAAATGTCAGGTTGGCAGTTGACGAAATGATCTTACGTGCTTGCACTTCATCGCTTACACCGGCTAACTGAACACGAATACGATTGTTTCCTTCAATCGAGATCTCGGGTTCATTGACACCCAATAAATCGATACGCTTGGAAACACTGCGCGCAACAGCTGCCATCGACGGCAAACTACTTCCATCGGTCAACGGACTTACTTCGTAGACGATCTCGAATCCGCCCTGCAGATCCAATCCCAGTGTCATACTTTTCTGAATATCCGAATAGAAAGCTATGACAATAGCGAAAACCGCTAATACCGTAGCAAAAAACACAAATAAACGACTTGATTTTCTTTTCATTCTTTCATCCTCCAATAAGGTCTTCGAATTCTGAAATCGACTTCCTTTGACCTTCTATGACAGCCTGTGTCGACAGGTAGGCAACAATCTCATCCGCCGACAGTGATAGAACGTCATTCACGGCCTCATGTAATGAGGTCGGACGACGATTTTTCCATTTCCATTTCAGAAGAGTTTCCTCAATCTGAGTGTAAGTAAGTTGCGGCAGTGACTGACGCTGTATCATATTCAGTCGCAGAGCAATGGTCAACTGAAGCTGACGTTGATTGTCCGGTGAATAATTCATCCTGATTCCCCCTTTTATAATACAGTTAGGCTTATTCAACGCCTGAGTATTCCTTTCTTACTGTTCAATGCATTAAGATACTCATTGGAATGGAGTGTGGAATTTTGTTCCCCCTTACAGCTTGACTGTTCTCTAAAGAGTATCTC
>JBBRCP010000010.1:0-31387 GCA_038204785.1 Erysipelotrichales bacterium | reverse complement strand
TTTAAAGAGCACCACGGGTTCAACACAATTTCGCCCTTTTTCGTGACTGTATAGTTGTTTTGTCTTTTCATTGATGAATGAAAAGTCCATACTTTTATCAATTTTACGTAAAAGATGATCCTTCGGGACCATCTCTTCCATACTCATCAGAATCATACTATCCTGTTGGTTTTTGCGTTCTTTGAACATCTCTAAACCCTCTTTTTTATACCTCTATTTTACCATTTTTAGGCATTTCTATCCATTTCCATCGTTCCATAAAAAAAGACTGTCAACTTGTTTTGTCAACAGTCTGAAAACAAACACATGTACTTGTGTTTGTTTTCTGATATTCATTGAGAATGTTTCACGTGAAACTATTTTTTCTTCTCGATTCGGTCTTTTCCACCCATATACATACGAAGTGGGACTGGGATGGAGATACTACCATCTTCATTCAAATTGTTCTCTAAGAATGCGATCAACATTCTTGGCGGAGCCACAACCGTGTTATTCAACGTATGTGCGAAGTATTTACCCTTCTCCCCATTTACACGGATTCCTAAACGACGAGATTGAGCATCTGTAAGATTGGAGCAACTACCTACCTCGAAATATTTCTGCTGGCGCGGACTCCAAGCTTCTACATCTACGGATTTACTCTTCAGGTCAGCTAAATCACCCGAACAACACTCCAGTACACGTACCGGTATATCCATTGAACGGAAAAACTCGACCGAATTCTTATAAAGCACTTCAAACCAGTGTTGGCTTTCTTCTGGTTTGCACACTACGATCATTTCTTGTTTTTCGAATTGATGAATGCGATATACTCCACGCTCTTCGATACCATGAGCGCCTACTTCTTTACGGAAACACGGAGAATAACTCGTTAGTGCTTGAGGCAAGGAACTTTCTTCAAGAATCGTGTCGATAAACTTACCAATCATTGAATGCTCGCTGGTTCCAATCAAATATAGATCTTCTCCCTCTATTTTATACATCATGTTTTCCATTTCAGTAAAACTCATAACTCCAGTGACGACTTCACTGCGAATCATGTAAGGGGGAATGCAGTAAGTGAATCCTTTGTCGATCATGAAATCTCGTGCATACGATAAGATTGCAGAATGTAGCCGAGCAACGTCGCCCATTAAATAGTAGAAACCATTTCCGGCTACTTTACGTGCTGCATCAAGATCCACCCCAGCTAAGCTTTCCATAATATCGATATGATATGGTACATCAAAAGTTTTCGTGCTTGCCTCGCCTTCACGGTAACGTTCTACGTTTTCACTATCGTTTTTTCCGATTGGCACCGTAGAATCAATGATATTTGGGATAACCAACATGATTTTACGAATTTCTTCCTGTAAAGGTTCCTCTTTTGCTTCAGTCTCTGCTAATTCTTGAGCCATTTCAGTAACTCGTTTCTTTACTTCATTTGCCTCATCTTTCTTACCTTGACCAATCAACACACCAATATACTTACTTAATGAATTTCGTTGACTGCGAAGATCGTCTGCTTTAGTCTTAACACGACGAAATTCTGCATCCAAAGCTAAAACCGCATCCACCAGAGGTATTTTGTCCTCTTGAAATTTCTTTACAAGATTATTTTTGACCGCATCTGGATTTTTACGAATAAAATTGATATCTAACACATTTTTTTCCTCCTGTTGAAATAAAAAAGGTATCATCTGTAAGGGACGATACCTCGTGTTGCCACCCTTTTTGATATGTTTCACGTGAAACATATCCTCTCGAAACGAATAACGGTCGCAGCCGGAAAGGTTCACTTTCACTCCGGGGAGGATTTCAACGAATACCAGCGCAATTTTCACCAACCATTGCGTCTCTGAACTGATACCTCTATTTACTTATCCCCATCTTCGTTTATACCCACATTTTACTGTCAGAGTATTGAATTGTCAATAATCACAGAGGATTCAATCTACTTTGATAGCTATAATCATTCAATGGTTGAAAAACTTTTATGCAAAATTGGAAAGTTTTAGGAACTTAACAGTTTCAAAGTTATGAACGTTAATTGAATAATCGAATAATTCACCAGCTTTAAACATCGCACAATTTGTTGAGACAAGTGCTGGATCTCCTTTTTTGAGTCCTAACATTTTTGCTTCCTTCTCAGTTAAACTACGTGCAGTGATCACACGGTCTACATAACCGATCTTTTTCTTAGGATCTGATGTTATAAACTCATAGACAGAGTTCGAGATAATTTCATTGTTGAGATAAGGAATATAATTACGGTTTAACCAACTGTATTCAAAACAATTCGGTACACCATCAACGATGCGTAAACGCTCCAAATAAAACATTGGAGTTCCTACATCACATCTCATAGCTTTGGCAATTTCTTCATTCGCAAAAATTTGATCAAATGCGATCACTTTTGTTTCTAATTTATTGTTTTTAAACGTATCCGACATTCCTCTGAAAACTTCGAGATTGACACATCCTTCTTGAAATACATCACGTAAGAACATGCCGCTTCCTTGAATTGGCATAATCATTCCACGTCTAGCCATAACATCCACAGCTCTACGAATCGTATTACGACTCACTTTGTAGATTTCGATTAATTCATCTTCAGTAGGCAGTTTACGAATATCATCAAACTTACCATCAATCAAATCTTTTTCAAGCGCAGCTTCGACGAATTTGTATTTTGCAGTCATATTGCCTCCGTTAATACAAACACTCTGTATTTGTACCTATGACAAAATTATATACTATATCAATGCGATAATCTATCATTATAAATAATATCTGACTAAATATTCATATTTAGGCTTATTAGTGCTAAATAGTCCCATAATAAAAAGACTTGTACCGACCAATCAAATAGATGATTAGTCTATTTCTCTAGAGATTTTTTGGCTGTTGATCCCGAATAATATGCAACAATAATGTTCTTAGCTTTAATTTTCATTTGTTTTTTTATACCTAGCATCTGCTCAAACAAATAAATGTAATGGGCATCCCATTCCAATTGAGAAAATTTGATATCCGTCTCATCATCGACGATGTTTAATAACACCAATTTTACATTGATGATTTTACCTAGCGCATTTAGGAAGGTTAAACGTTTGCCAAGTTGATAATATTTATGTAACCATAAGTCGAAATCTTTTCCCGGCCCCAAACGTTTATATGCGTCATACATAGAATGCTCAATCAGTATTTGATTTTCGACACTGTAAGCAGAAGTGCCTTTTGATCCTTTGGGTGATTCCATCTCTTTAGCGTTTGTTTTTACTTCCACTAAAACTAATGTTGGTTTACTTTCTTTAGGATCTTTGTAAGTACCGATCGCATCCCAATGAGGTCCCTCCGAAGGCCAAAAATCAAGGTCATATGGTTTCTTCAAATTGATTCCTTCACTCAACAATTTTTCAATCATGATCGGAGAATTAATGCGATATTCTCGGTATTCTTCCTCAGATAAAGGTGAAAGCCACTTAACATCCCCCACGTTCGCATCTTCTTTTTGAAGGATTTTGGTTAAATCAGCACCCTTATTATTATTATTAATCAGAGTTTGTATCCAGTATTTACTGCCCTTACTCGCAAGACCCTTCGTCGTTTTTTCACTCATACATGCCACCTCTGTTACAAATCAAACTCGGTATTATTTTACCGAAGTACTGTTTCAACTTTCTTTCTTTTGGGAATACGTTAATCAATTAGAATCAAACAATCTTATTATTCAGAAAAGATGCAAACTTAAAAAGATTTCGACAATCCCCAATTGTTTATTTTTTGCTTAAAAAACAAATATCCCCACCGTTAGTATACCACTTACCACCAGAAGTGCCCTTTTTTGACGAAACTTTCACCTTACTCTCAACCTCTTCAAGTTATTTTTTAAGTACTGAATGCCAATTTTACACGATTTTATGCTATATTTGAACAGTAGTAAGATAGGAGAAATTCAATGAAATACCAGGTAATATTATTTGACGCCGACGAAACACTCTTTGATTTCAGAATGTCTGAAAAAGCTGCTCTCAAAGAGGTAATGGCTGAATTTGGCATCGCATATGACGAGAACTATCATCTAAAAATATACATGGAATTGAATACCGCCATTTGGAAAGAATTCGAAGAAGGTCGAATCACACAAGAAAACTTGAAAATCGAACGTTTCCGACGCTTCGCAATGGCATTGAAGATCAAAATCAATGAGTTTGAGATAGCGAAATCTTATATGAAACATCTATCTTATGCGTCTTTTTTGTTTGAAGATGCCGAAGAATTGATTATTAATCTGAGTAAAGAATATAAGTTAGGGATTATTACAAATGGTTTGACGGATGTGCAGGACACTCGAATTCGAAAATCTGTCATCGCTGATTACTTCGAAACAATCATTATCTCTGAAGAGGCAAAAGTAGCTAAACCGGATGCTCGTATCTTTGATTTAGCGCTCAAGAACATGAATCACACAGATAAAAAGACTGTCCTTTATGTTGGAGACAGTCTTACCTCAGATATCCAAGGTGGGATCAATGCGGGAATCGATACGTGTTGGGTAAATAAAGATAAAACAACAAACACAAGCAGTATTCAGCCTAATTATGATATTCAGAATCTTTCCGAATTACTCAAGTATCTATAATTATTCTTTACTTATTGAGAAACAGTTAATCGACTGAGAAGATACTTCTTCAATTCATCATCTCTGCAATAAATATAACATCCTTTCATACCGCGAGATAATAAGACTTTATAGATATTCTTTACCAACCTTGTTAATTCCGACTTATTATCCTTCAATCCTTTTTTTCCTGTTGAATCAAAATAATCATCATAAGATGCATATATCTTTCCTGTTTCAGGATTGAATTTTAGATCATTACCAATAATCACTCCTACATAATCAAACTCGAGTCCCTGAGAAGTATGAACACATCCGATTTGATTGATTCCATCCGGAATCAATGCCCATTTGGTTGATGCTTTTCTTCCATTCCATGGCATTTTAAAGTTGTGTTCAGGAATTGAAACATCATCGCTTTCACCATTATAATTACCTTCTTTTTCCGATGACCATTTCCAGGCAAACCCAGCCAACATACGTGCTTTATAACCTTCATCAACTTTCACTTTGATCATCGCTGACACTTCATTGGGAGTATCCATAAGTTTAAATTCAAATGATTGCGCATCCCATCCATCAAAATTAGCCGTATCCTTAATTTGAAATGTGTGGTCAACCCAATTCAAATAACCTTCAGCTCCGGAACAACGGAATTGCGCTTCCAATGTCACTTCTTTGATGTCAGAATTATATCGTTGAGCGATTCTTTTGATTTCCGCGATTGATCCAATGTCGTCCGGACGAATGCGTTGGTCATCATCAATAAAAAATACACTTAATTTGGCCGCCTTAACAATATCTTCAATTTGATTCACACCTTGATACATATACGCCCCTTTACCTTTAAGTCGGTGCGCTTCATCCACGATCAGTACATCAAACTGATTATTTTTCGCGTCAACGAAATTTCCGGATCCTGAGAAGAGTGATCCTAGACGTTGTCTACTATTACTTTTAAACAGTGCCAGTGATTCGACGATGGCTGTTCTGAAAGAGGCATTTGGAGCTATAAATTTAATGTTTTTATCAGATTTAAGTAGCTTTATGAAGGCATTCATCGAAACAACTGATTTACCGGTTCCCGGTCCGCCATTAATAATGATCGTGCATTTACCGGTTGAATTTAGTGCATACGAAACAATATTTTCATAGGCGATTTTTTGTTCTTCAATCAGTGTATAAACATCCGTTCCCTTAAACATTTCAACCACATAGTCGATCAACATTTTAGAAGGTTTGATTTTTCCATTCTCGATTTTATACATAATCTCCATTCCCTTACCAGAACCTACATACCTGTTTATAAATTTCTCAAACTCTAAAACATCCGTTTGAAAAAAGCATGGTGATTCATTCACTAATTCCGCATACTGAGCAAGCAAGAGAGGCTCTGGACTTTTTTTAGGATAATTATGTAAATAGGCACAAGAATGAGCGTCGATGTTCCCCAAATAGACAGCTTCATTCATGTCAGTGATGATTTTCTGGTACGACATCGCCTGATAAGAAGGATGTGTCACCTCGCGTAATCCTCCTCCTGTGTAAGATCTGACTATTCCATCCTTGTCGGTAGCTTCGGATTTATCCCATTGTTTTAATTCGACGATCACAAAATTCTCATTTAGATCAGTATCGTGTCCAGTTACGATAAAATCCACTCGTTTACTGCTAGACGGAATATTATACTCGATCATAATTCCACAATCATCCGCGATTTTAGACTTACGAATGATCGTTTCCATAAATTTTAGAGAATTGTTCCAAGCGTTTTTCTCTGATGGTGCTACTTTTCGGCCAAATTTAGACAAAAACTGTCTCTCGATTTCACCAACGATCTTGTTGGAGTCTACTTCATCTTTAAATCCAAAAGCACTATTCTGATAGATAATCATATTTACCCTCCCGTAACTAGATTTTTTTCTGAAGTATATACTGATATATCTATCTTACAGTATAATTTCGAACAATGACTGAATCAAAAAAATAAATTTCAAATTCAATCTCATTTCAGAACATCCAACTCAATTTGGATGACTATTTATATAAAATACTGTTCCTTCAGTTCTCTATCCTCGATATGTATTTCTTGAACTTTTTTGTTTATATTGCTTCACAATCAACTTGAGCATATCGTTTGCGTGAACAAATTTGTTGTGTAATAATCTATTCATAGTTACTTACTTATTGTAAGTTAAAAGAAAAAGGAGATTATTCTACATGGAAAAAACAAAACTGGCAGTTGTCTACTATAGTATGGGTGGTACGAATTACCAATTAGCCAAATGGGCAGAAGAAGCAGCGATAGCTGCAGGTGCTGAGGTACGTGTTGTTAAAGTTCAGGAATTGGCTCCACAATCGGTTATCGATGGACAACCTGCATGGAGAGCCTTTGTTGAATCAACAAAAGAGGTTCCGGTCGCTGCTTCTGCCGATCTAGATTGGGCAGATGCAATCCTATTCAGCACCCCTACTCGTTTTGGTAATCTGGCTTCACAAATGAAACAATTCATTGATATTCAAGGTGGTCTTTGGTTCACCGGCAAATTAAATAAGAAAGTCGTCAGTGCCATGAGTTCTGCTTCTAACGCCCACGGGGGTCAGGAAGCAACGATCTTAAGTCTCTATACCTCCATGTATCACTGGGGAGCGATCGTCGTTACTCCGGGATATACCGATGCATCCGTTGGTAAAGCCGGTGGCAATCCTTATGGAACCAGTGTTACTGTTGGCCAAGACGGAAAGATGATTGAAGATGTTAAAGAAGCTGTTTTCCATCAGACTCGACGTTTGATTGAAGTTGCTTCACAGATGAAAAAGTAATACTATTCCCACTTAAAGCAACCTTATCGTTGCTTTTTATTTGAACCAAATCAATGACTAGATGTGAATACCACTCCCTCTGTTTGAATAGTTCGTAACGATACTCATTGAATTCTACTACCCACACCAGTTAGTTCTCTGTTCTTTGTCAGTTGTCATAAAAGTGATTGATCAACTGCATTCGTAGTCAAATTTGACAAACACTTTCGATAAGTCTTAAATGAAAGCAGAGGATCAATTAATGAAAATAACACTAAAACCGACCACCCATTTTGGTTTATGGGCAGTCAATCTTACTATATTTTTCAGTATCGGCTTAGTTTTAGCTTATTTATTCGTGAATGTACTTCATATATTATCCTTTAACGATGCGTGGTGGGATGTCTTGGCTCTGTTTCTGTTTCCGACCGGTATTATCGCCTTTTTCTTAGGAATGTTGGCAATCCGCAAACTCCATGAGCAGTCAGTTCTTGTGATACTCTCAGTATTTATTGGATTCTGGGATATTTTATATCTGATATTTCTTTTTTTAGGAGTCTAAGTGTTGAAAATGAACAATGTTTATTTTGAGTTGAAACCTTTTTAAACCATCGATTAAGTGATATAATCCTTACTTGTAAGGCAGGACGTACAATGAGAGAAAACAAAAAATTCGGACCATTATTCATATTGATCGCTGCCATTCTTTGGAGTTTCGGTGGAGTTTGCGTCAAATTGATCCCTTGGAGTGGAATATCTATCTCAGCCGTACGCGGTCTGATCGCTTGTATCGTGATTGGACTCTATCGTAAGAGTTTTCGTGTTCATATTACAAAAGCAGTGATGTTGGTTGCCTTGTGTACGATGTTTACGACAGTTTTGTTTATGATGGCTAATAAATTAACGACTTCGGCAAACGCCATCGTCCTACAATATACAGCTCCCGCATTTATTATTTTGTTTTCTTATTTGTTTTTAAAGCAACACCCTAAAAAAACAGACATCCTTGCGGTAATCGGAACACTGATCGGTGTCTCGTTGTTTTTTATCGACCAGATGTCGACCGGTAAATACCTAGGGGATCTGCTTGCGATCGGATCGGGTATTTGTTTTGCCGGTGTCTTCTTCGCCAATAAACTCCCCGGTGCGAATCCAATCGATTCTGCCTTTCTTGGCAACATGATGAGTATACTACTGTTACCCTTTTTGTTTTTTGATAAAGCAATCCCAACAACCGACCTGCAAACAGTACTCGTGATCTTGTTTATGGGTATCGTTCAATTAGGAATGGGCTATATCTTCTTTTCAATCGGTATCAAACACTCGTCTGCCATCACAAGTAGTATCATTGCGACAATGGAACCGATTCTCAATCCAATCTGGGTCTTCCTGATGATCGGAGAATTCCCAAAGCCGCTGTCCTTGGTTGGTTGTGCCATCGTTCTTATGACGATCGTTACTTACAATGTGATCACGACGAAAAGCAATTACAGAGCCAGTCTCAGTACATAAAGAAAATCATGCATTGTTATCATTATGAGTTGAATTTATATTTCTGTTACTCGCTATTCATCCACAAAAAAACCTGTTCACCGATAATCGGAGAGCAGGTTTTTAACTTATTCTTGAACTTTTTCAGGTATTTCGGTTGCCAATACTGCAGCATCCTCTGTAACATCGACTACTTCATCGTCGATTTCTTCTTCTCGATCAACGATCGCTGCCATTGATACACTGCGGTCATCGTCGATCTGGATTAATTTTACACCTTGTGTACTGCGTCCGTAGACACCTACTTTATCCAGTGAGATACGAATGATGACACCTTCATCTGTAACGATCAAGAGGTCTTCTTCCCCTTGGACGGCTTTCAAAATAACTAAAGGTCCGTTCTTTTCTGTTATATTGATGGTTTTTACACCCTTGGCTCCACGATTGGTGAGGCGGTAATCGATCAATTCCGATTTCTTACCATAGCCCTTTTGCGTGATGGCTAAAATGTATGAACCTTCTTTATCGGTTGCCATTCCGATGACGACGCTACCATCGACATTGAATCCTTTAACTCCACTTGCATTGCGGCCCATCGGTCGAACATCAGCTTCATTGAAGCGTACAGCTTTACCATTGGCTCCAGCAATTATGATCTCATCAGTCCCGGTTGTGGCTTTGACTGCGATCAGTTCATCATCGTCTTTAAGTGAGATAGCGATCTTTCCGGTTTGACGGATCGATTCAAATTCTGAAGTATGGACCCGTTTAACAAGTCCTAACTTGGTTACAAAGAACAAATAATCATCCTCTGCATCCGGTTTAACCGCTACGAGTGCTTTAACACGCTCGTCTTTGTCTAAATTCAACAAGTTGACTACAGGTATCCCCTTCGATATACGACTCGCAGATGGCACACGATAGCCTTTGATTCGATATACTTTACCGAAATTGGTAAACAACAACAGGTAATCATGCGAGGACATCGTCAAGAACTGATCAACGACATCATCAGCATTGATCGATATACCTTTAACTCCTTTTCCACCGCGGTTTTGTGTACGATAGGTATCAATGGTCGTCCGTTTCATGTATCCGTTGACCGTCATTGTGATAACAACATCTTCTTGTGGAATCAGATCTTCATCCTGCATATCCATATCAGCTTCAATAATTTCCGATCTTCTTACGTCATTGAAACGACGTTTGACATCCAATAAATCATCCTTGATGATGGTAACCATACGGTAGTGATTAGCCAAAATATCTTTTAAATCAGCAATCATAAGCATTAATTCTTGGTATTCATCTTCGATCTTTTGACGTTCCAACCCAGTCAATCTGCGTAAACGCATCTCCAAAATTGATTTCGCTTGGATCTCAGACAGTGTAAAATTATCCATTAAAGCAGCCATTGCCGTTGCATCATCTTTACTGGCTCGAATCGTCGCTATGATCTCATCGATATGATCCAACGCAATCCGCAAACCTTCTAAAATATGAGCCCGCTCATTGGCTTTATTCAGTTCATATTTGGTTTTACGCGTCGTTACTTCAATCTGATGATTGATGTAATATTGTAAACATTCTTTTAATCCCAATTGACGCGGCGCATTATCGACTAAGGCCAATGTATTGACACCGAAGGTCGTCTGTAAAGAAGTCATCCGATAAAGTTGATTCAAAATAACTTCACTCTGTACATCTCTTCTGAGTTCAATGACGATACGGATACCCTCACGATTGGATTCATCACGCAGATCAGTGATCCCTTCAATCATTTTTTCACGAACCAAGGATGCGATTTTCTCGACCATGACCGCTTTATTAACCTGATAAGGAATCTCATTGACAATCAATTGTTTTTTTCCGTTGGGTAAATCGAACGTATCGACTTTAGCACGGATCGTGATTGAACCACGGCCTGTTTCATAAGCTTGTTTGATTCCCGCACGACCTAAAATATAAGCACCGGTCGGAAAATCCGGACCACTGATATAGTTTTCCATCAATTCCAACACAGAAAGTTCGGAGTTCTCCATTAACGCGATCGTTGCATCGATCACTTCTCCAAGATTATGCGGTGGAATATTGGTTGCCATTCCGACAGCAATGCCGGTCGTACCGTTAACTAATAGATTGGGAAAACGAGCCGGCATTACAACCGGTTCATGTTCTTCTCCGTCATAGTTATCGATATAATCGATCGTATCTTTATTGATGTCACGGACAAGTTCCATGGCAATCTTCGACATTCTGCATTCGGTATAACGCATCGCAGCTGCACCGTCACCATCGATGGACCCAAAGTTTCCATGTCCGTCAACCAACATATAGCGATACGAAAAATCTTGTGCCATACGAACCATCGTGTCATAAACAGCAACATCACCATGCGGATGATATTTACCGATAACTTCACCGACGATACGAGCTGATTTTTTATGCGGTTTATCACTGTACATGCCAAGATCATTCATCGCATACATGATACGGCGATGAACCGGTTTTAATCCATCACGAACATCCGGTAAAGCACGCGCAACAATAACACTCATCGCATAATCCAAAAAAGAGGTCTTCATCTCACTGGAAATGTTTATATGTCGAATTTTATCAAATGTGTTTTCTTCCATGTCACTCACCCCCTATACATCCAGGTTCTTGACGAAGTGAGCATTTTCCACAATGAAATTGCGGCGTGGTTCTACTTCATCACCCATCAGCATATCAAATACCATATCCGCTTCTATCGCATTATCGATGTTGACCTTGATCAACGTCCTGAATTCAGGATCCATTGTTGTATCCCATAATTGATCCGGATTCATTTCACCCAAACCTTTGTATCGTTGGATATTGGTCTTGTCTCCGAGTTCTTTTTTGAACCCTTCCAATTCGATATCGCTATACGCATAATGTTCGATATTTCCTTTAGAAATCTTATACAGCGGAGGCTGAGCAATATACACATGTCCTTCTTCGATCAATTCTTTTTGGAATCGGTAGAAGAAAGTCAAAAGTAATGTGCGAATATGCGCTCCGTCAACATCGGCATCGGTCATGATGACGATTTTATGATAACGCAACTTATTAAGATCCATTTCATCGCCGATCCCAACACCGAAAGCGGTGATCATCGAACGAATTTCATTGTTATCGAATACCTTATGAACTCTGGCCTTCTCGACGTTGATGACTTTTCCGCGCAACGGTAAGATCGCCTGAAATTCTCGGTTACGACCGAGTTTTGCAGAACCGCCGGCGGAATCTCCTTCGACAAGATAGATTTCTGATAACTTCGGATCACGGCACGAACAATCGGCTAATTTCCCAGGCAGTGAGGATACCTCAAGAACACCTTTACGACGCGTTAGTTCACGCGCTTTTTTAGCAGCCATACGGGCTTTTGAAGCGATGACTGATTTTTCGATAATGATCTTGGCTTCCGTCGGATGTTCCATCAAGAATCGCTCTAATTGTTCGGAAAGAACACTGGAAACAATCTTACGAACTTCGGCGTTGCCTAACTTGGTCTTTGTTTGTCCCTCATACTGAGGATCCGGATGTTTTACCGAGATGATCGCTGTCAAACCTTCACGGACATCTTCACCCTGTAAAGGTTCTTCATCTTTTTTAACAGCGTTGCTTTCTTTCGCATAGTTATTGATAACACGAGTCAAAGCCAAGCGGAAACCCTCTTCATGGGTTCCCCCTTCTTGGGTATTGATATTATTGCAGAACGAATAGATGTTCGGTACATAGCCGTCATTGTATTGTAAACCCACTTCAACTTGAATCCCGTCTTCTTCACCTTCCACATAAACAACTTCCTGATGGATCGGTGTTCTATTCTTATTCAAGAAAGCAACATACTCTTTGATACCGCCGCGATACAGATAAGCGACTGTTTGATGGTTCTCTAAGCGCATATCGGTAAATACGATATGAATACCCTTGTTGAGGAATGCCAGTTGCTGGAGACGATCACGAAGCGTGTCATGGTCATATTCAAGTGTTTCGGTAAAAATAGTCGGGTCAGCTTTAAATCGAACCACACTTCCATGTTTATCTGTATCACCGATACAGATCAACTCTTTGACCGGTGTTCCCCCATTCTCAAAGCGCATAAAATATTCCTTACCATCTAAATGGATATTGACTTCCAAAAACTCCGAAAGCGCATTAACAACAGAAGCTCCCACTCCGTGTAGACCTCCGGATACTTTATAAGCACCACCGCCAAACTTTCCGCCGGCATGTAGAATCGTAAATATTGTTTCAACCGATGATTTACCGGTCTTGGCATGAATGCCCACCGGCATACCACGTCCATTATCGGTAACAGTAACGACATTTTCTTTATCGACAATAACTTCGATCTCGTCTGCGTAGCCTGCTAAAGCTTCATCGATCGCGTTATCAACGATTTCCCAAACCAAATGATGAAGACCTCTTAGCGACGTTGTTCCGATATACATTCCCGGACGTTTGCGGACCGCTTCCAATCCCTCCAACACTTGAATATCTTGAGCTGTATAAGAATGCTCTACAGGTATCTGTTCATTCATTGTACTTCCTCCTTACGGAAAGTTACCTTTCCATTCTCTACATAAAAAACTTTCGCTTTCGCTTTGATCCACTTTTCGACATCTTGGATATCGGTTGTTGTGATCAGTGTTTGTAATGATGGATCCAACGTTTCAAACAAAGCGGCACGTCGTTTGGCATCCAATTCACTCAATACATCATCCAACAATAAGACCGGTTGACGATTTGTGTTCTTCTCGATCAATTTAACCAAGGAACACTTAATCGCTAATATCAAGATCCGTTTTTGTCCCTGCGATGCCGTTTCGATCACCGGCTGATCATCCATCAAAAATACAATATCATCCCGATGAACGCCGACATGCGTCAATTTGAAAATTAGATCTCGCTCTTTGTTTTTTTCATACTTTTCAATCAAACTCTGACGAACATCTCCATCAGTTTCGACTGGACCGGCGTAGATCGCCAATACTTTGTTTTCACTCAATGATATCTGACGGTAATAATCCTGCAGATAATCATTCATCTCTTCAACAAATTTCTTACGCATACGAATGATGTCTACTTGCTCTTCAATACACTGCGAGGTCAGCACTTCAAGATAACTATCTTCGATACTCTTTAGTTTCAGATACGCATTGCGTTCCTTCAACACCTTTAAATATCGGTTTAAATGATTCATATAGCTAACGGAAATCTTACCCATTTCAACATCCATCATTTTTCTTCTGTAACGCGGCGAGGTCTCAAAGAGATCCATATCCGAAGGAGAAAACAAAACAGCATTCAACTTCCCGATAAACTCACTGGTACGGCTGACGGGTTGATTTTGATATAAAAGTGTCTTACCTTCTTTATGTAGAACTGCCGCTAATGTAAAACGGCTCCCATCTTCTTCAATTTGAACCTCAAGATTCGCACTTCCGAAGGAGCTGCGAATACATAGTGATTCATCCTGAACACGATGAGACCGCGTCGTTGATAAAAAGGACACAGCTTCCAATAGATTGGTTTTTCCCTGCGCATTCTCGCCGAGAAAGATTGTAACCCCTTCAGATAACTGAATCGAACACGACGCATAATTTCTGAAATTGCGTAACAACAAGGACGTTATCTTCATTTAGAGATCTGATAAGATTTTCCTTCAATGGTGACAACATCACCGGGGTAAATTTTACGACCTCTTCGATCTTCTTTTTCACCATTCACAGCGATCTTTAATTCCTTCACCGCGATCTTAGCTTGACCTCCGGAAGATATCCAATCAGTCATTTTCAAGAGTTGACCAAGGGTTATAAAAGCGGTTGAAATTTTAATCATTGTTGTCGCCTTCTTTCTTTTCTTATCCCCTCTATTTTACCACAAAAACGCCCCTTTTTACAGGGGCAATTTAGGCTATCAAGAATAGGTTCTAACCGGCAGTATCAACTGCAGAATTGAATCATCATCTACATTTTTAATCACAAACGGTTTCATCTCACCACTGAATTCAATTTTGATGATCGAACCTTGAAGAACTCGAATCGCATCAAACACATAACGTCCGCTAAATGAAATCTCAAGCGGTTTTCCTTTGTATTCAACAACCGTAAGTTTCTCAATTGAGGAACCAACTTCTTGTGATTTACTGCTAATGACAACTTCATCCGAAGTGGCACTCAGTTTAACAATCGATATTCCTTCACTCTTGATGAATGAAGCGCGATCAATCGCATTCAGCATGTCTCTGGCATCCAATGTCAATTCATACATAAATTCATTCGGAATCAATCTGCCTGTTTCCGGATATAATCCATCGATCAAACGAGTTTGAATCACTGTGTTTTCAATCCAAAATTGAGCTTTCTTATCAGATACACAAACCAGTACTTTTCCTTCACGTTCAATTGTTTTCGCAATCTCACTTAAACTCTTAGCCGGTACTGTGATATTGAAATGGTTTTCACTTTCAAGTTCGATTGTCTTTTTCGCCAATCGATAACTATCGGTGGCTACACATTCAAGCTTGTTGCCATCACATTTGAAGTTGACACCGGTAAGTACCGGACGCGTTTCTTTGTCACTGGTCGCAAAACTTGTTTGTGTGATGATTTTTAATAATACATCCGCTTCGATTTCAAATTGTTTGGATGGTTTTGTAAAATCAATTTGCGGATACTCGGAAGATTTCATCCCATTGATATTGAATTCTGCTGAATGACCACTGATTTTTGTAAGTGATCCATCGACAACCTCGATTTCAAGTTCATCTGCATCGATCTTACGAACGATTTCTAAAATATATTTAGCTTCGATAACGATTGAACCGGTTTCTCTTATTTCAAAAACAAAGTCGCTGCCTTCTTTTTTTATTACCCGTTGGATGGAAATATCGGAATCACTTCCCGTCAGTACTAATTCTTCTTCTCTGACATCGATTTTAATTCCTGTCAACCAAGGTAAAGGCGAATTGGATGAGATAGCACGCGACACAGCCGATAGGGCGTTATAGAAAATTCTTTTTGATATTCTGAAATTCATAACCGGTACCTCCTTTATTTACTTTCTTTTAATAGGATAATAATTATTAAGGCTGTTGATAAGTGGGCAAACGTTCAAAAACCCTTTATTTACTACTATATTTTATCACTTTTGGGTGTTAATTAAAAGTATTATATTGTTAATAGAATTTCTATTGAGTAAGTATTTTTTCTATCTCCAACATTGCTTGTTTGTAGTTAGAATCTCTCTTTATATTCTCTTCAACTTTACCACAAGCATTCATCACTGTTGAGTGATCACGTTTACCAAACTCTTCACCAATTTTCATGAAAGGAAGATCTAACATTTTTCGACACAAGAACATCGCAATGTGGCGGGCATTCGCAATATTTTTTGTCCGACTTTTCGAAACTAATTGTTGGCGGGTCAATCCATAATAATCAGCGACGACACGTTTTATTTTTGTGGTAGAAACCTCATTCTTATCAGAGGATGAAGCAGATCCTTTAAAGGCACCAAGGGCTGTTTTAAAATCAATTCGTTCTCCGCTGCCGAAATTTATCGAATAGAAAATCAAGCGATTTAGAGCTCCTTCAAGTTTACGAACGTCCTTTGAAAAATTAGTTGCGATATAACTAAGAACTTCATCATCAATCATTGTTGAATCAAGCGATTGATTTTCCATTTTAAATCGTAATATAGCTAACGAGGTCTCAAACTCAGGCGAATCCATTCCAACCGATAATCCTGATGAGAAACGACTGATCAACCGTTCTTCTAAGCCTTTTATTTCCGAAGGATCACGATCACTGGTGAGTACGATTTGTTTACGATTGTTGACTAGCTCATTAAAGATATGGAAGAAAATCTCATGTGATTTTTCTTTACCGGCTAAAAATTGAATATCATCGACCAACAATACATCTAAATGATTCATTGTTTCTTTGAAACTCTCAATTGAGTTATCTTTGATTGAATTAACAACACGACTGACAAATTCGCTGCTTGATGTATAATAGACTTTACTGTTCGGATTACTTTGTTTAATGTAATTCCCGATTGCATTCAGTAAATGAGTCTTACCCAACCCTGAATTTCCGTAAATAAACAGCGGCGTATAAAATTTACCTGGATTGTAGGCACAAGCCAAGGACGCTGAATGCGATTCTTTATTACTTGGTCCGACAATAAAATTATCAAAAGTATAAAAAGGAAGCACATTGTCGCTTCCGGCCAATTCATCGGAGACTTCAACAACTTTTGTTTGCTGAGCTTTTTTTACTTCACTGGCCAATAAAACTTCACACTCAACATCCCGGTTGATAACCTGGTGAAGTGAGTCTGAGATGAGTTGCAATTTCTGTGATAACACCATTTTTTGTAGATTTGTCGGTACAACGATCGTTGCGCGCGCATCACTCAGATCCATCAAAGATGAGTCATCAAAATAAGTGTCATAGATAATCTTGCCAACTGAATCATGATCTTTTATGATTGTTTTGGTTTTAGTCCATATATCGCTAAAGTACAATTCGACGCCTGTCATGTATGCTCAACCCCTTTATGTATTCTAATTCTACAAGAGAAAGTAAGAGAATTCCACAACTAAAAAAGTACTAACATGATTCTCCACACAAATACCATCAATATAGGCCTATAAATAAAGGGTATTAAGAAGTTATCCACAATTTTCCACAACTTTAAAAAAGCTGAAACATGTGGGTAATTTCACCACAATCACAGAATTGGGGATAATTGTGGACAGCTTAATCGACTCCACAGACTTATCCGCATTCTCCAACATATAAAATAACCTTTATTTAAAGGCTATTATCGAGTTTTCAACGTTTTCCACATGGGTGTGTGTAACTAATTTAAAATTAGGTGGTTAAAACAGGGAGTTATCCACAAATGTTTGTTGTGGATAACTGAAACAATTTTTATTGTTTTCACCAAATAAATTAAGGATTGTAAAATTGTCACAAATCACACGCAATTGGGCCTGTTTCGGACAATTATCACTCTATTGTTGACTTTAATGGGAGATTTATGTATAATCGAGTAGCAATTGCTCAATAAATTGTATCAAATAGAAACTGGAGGTGGCTAGTTATGAAAAGAACTTATCAACCGAGCAAAAGAAAACACCAAAAAGTCCACGGTTTCAGAGCACGTATGAAAACAGTCGGAGGGCGCAAAGTGTTGGCCCGTCGTCGTGCTAAAGGCAGGAAGGTCTTGTCGGCGTAAAAAGTCACCTTAGGGTGATTTTTTTTCATTATGAAAAAACAATATCGTGTAAAAAAGAATGAAGAGTTCCAAGCAATCATGAAACGTAAACGTTTTGTGACTTCTAAATGTTTTGCTATGTATATTCGAGAAAAAACATGGGAAAACAGCCGAATTGGAATCTCGGTATCGAAGAAATTGGGCAACGCGGTGGTACGAAATAAAATCAAGCGGCAGATCCGCATGATGTGTCAGGAAATCTATGATTTCCAAGAAGATTACGATACCATTATATTGGTTAGGTTCGGATATATGAGTCATTCATTTGAAGAAAATAAAAATGACTTGTGTAGCCTACATAAAAAAGTTAAAATATAGAAGCACTCGATCAAGTGAAGGAGATTTGAATGAAAAACCTACGAAGTAAAAAAACACTTCTGTTAAGTGGCGCATTATTATTGTTCGTGACAGGTTGTACAAAAGTCACAGACGGAAGCGGCAAAGTATTACCAGATAAAATTATCCAATTATCGACAACTCTAAATGGAATACTTAAAAGCGAAAGTTGGTTCTCCGCATTTTTCGTTTACCCACTGGCACAAGCGATTAACTACTTAGCTCCGATCGTTGGAGTTGGCTTAGCTATCGGTGCTGTCACCATCATTATTAAATTACTGACATTGACATTTACAGTCAAATCGACAGTCGCTTCACAGAAGATGAATGTCATCCAACCTGAGCTAAAGAAGATCCAAGATAAATATGCTGATCGTAAAGATGATGCATCGAAAATGGCAATGGGTCAAGAGATGCAAGCCTTGTATGCTAAAAACAATATCAATCCATTCGGAACGATTCTGATTACGTTCATCCAGTTGCCGATCATTTTGGCGATGTACCAAGCGGTTCAACGTTCAAGTGCGGTAGTTAATGGAACGATCTTAGGAGCGAGTCTCCAAGTTTCTCCGTTGACAGGAATGAAGAATGGAACCATCGTTTACTTTGTTATCTATATCCTAATGGGCGTGTTTCAATTCCTTTCATTGAAAATGCCTACCTGGTTAGGTGAACGTTCACATAAGAAAACAGCCAAACATCATGACGAACCGAAGAAGAAGGCTAGTAACTCAATGAATACGATGATGTATTCATCATTAGTACTGATCATGTTCTTATCCATCAGCTGGCCGACAGCGATGTCATTGTATTGGTTGGTTTCCGCAGTTGCTCAAGTAGCGCAGACGCTCTATATTCAATGGAGATACATTGATAAGGCGGAAGGAGCCAAGTAATATGCAAAAGTATACCGGTAAAAATCTAGAAGATGTTTTACAAACAGTCGCCCGTGAAAAAGGGGTCAGTACTGCTGAATTGACGTATTTTGTTACTGAAGAGAAACCTGGTTTCTTTGGCTTTGGAGCTCAGGTAACCGCGGAAGTTTACGCGTTGAGCGATGTAAAGCAATTTATTGAGACTTATCTGTATACCTTCTTCAAGGATTTGAATATCGATATCGAGATTATGATCGAGCAAGAAGAGGATTCATTCACGGTTATGTTGAATGCTGAAAACAATGCTATCTTGATTGGAAAGAATGGTCAGACCTTACAAGCCATGAATACAGTCGTGCGCGGTGCCGTCAATTCGGCATTCAAACGTCGCTTTCATCTCTTGGTCGATATCAACAATTACAAGGTAGATCGTTACGACAAGGTGAAATCAATTGCTGAGCGTATCGCTAAAACCGTACAGAGAACCAAAATCAGCGCAACACTGGATCCGATGCCGAATGACGAACGTAAAGTTATCCATCAGTTCTTGAGCGAGATGAGAAATATCCGTACCGAAAGCGAAGGCGATGGAATGCATCGTCGTTTAAAGATCATTTACGATAGAAATAAACAATAAGAGTTAACCGCAGGACCAAAGTGATCATGCGGTTTTTTTTGTAAAAAAATTTGTGGGTATCATCTATGAAATTAATAAGCAAATGTGATACTATGAAATTACAAGAAGCAATCCAAGATCTATCACTCAATCCATCAATCGCTTTCCTTCAAACATCGATGTACCCAAAACGTGGTACTTGTTTAGGAAACGTTGATACAGAGGATCAAAAGATTGTAAAAGGAGATTTAAAATGTTAAGTAAAAAATTAATTGAAGCTATCAATGAACAAATCAACTACGAGTTAGCTTCCGGTTATCTGTATCTATCGATGGCTGCTTATGCGGTCGATAAGAATTATACCGGCGCGGCTTCCTTTTTTAAGAAACAAGCTCATGAGGAAGGCGAACATGCGATGAAATTTGTTCATTTCCTTGAAGAAATGAATGCTCGTGTTGTATTAAAAGGATTAGGCGATCCACAGGTTGAATTCGAAGGATTTAAAGATCTCTTCGTGAAATCATTGGCTCATGAAAAATCAGTGACAGCCCGTATCTACAAGATGATGGATGTCGCTCGTGAAGAAGGTCAATATGCGGCGACCAATCTGTTAAGATGGTTTATTGATGAACAAGTCGAAGAAGAGAGTCAATTGACTGCCATATTGGGTCGACTCTCGTTGACCGACAATAGCCCAATCGCGATCCTAATGATGGACGATAAATTAGGTTCTCGTTAAGAGATGGATAGAAGCCCGGGAAACCGGGCTTTTCTTATGTGTCAGTGAACTCATCAAGAGGGATGTTGACATTAAACTAGAAACAAAGTAAACTATGAACGACTAATGAATCGATCCTTTAAAGATAGTCCTGTGAGACTAAGAAGGAATTAATTGTGGAAGTTGCGAGGCAACCTCTTATTATCCAACAATGAACTCCTTTTGCCGAACAGGTGAGAGGATTTTTTTTACAGGGAGAAACACATGAACATCGAAAAGGAAATCGTAGATGAAGTAACGATGAAACGAGCATTGACTCGGATCACGTATGAGATGATCGAAAGAAATAAGCAGTTAGAGAATGTGGTGTTGATCGGAATCAAAACACGTGGCATCTACATTGCCCGTCGCATCGCAGAGCGTTTCCGTTTACTTGAACAGATCGAGATACCGGTCGGAGAACTGGATATTACACTCTATCGCGATGATATCCACCCACTGCCTGATGGACCGAAACTCACTCCTTCCATTTTACCGTTTCCGGTCGAAGGTAAACAGGTGATCTTAGTTGATGATGTGTTGTTTACCGGCAGAACGATTCGTGCTGCCATGGATGCGGTCATGGATATGGGTCGACCGTTGAGTATATCACTAGCCGTATTGGTGGATAGGGGTCACAGGGAACTGCCGATCCGTGCCGACTTCGTAGGGAAAAACATTCCGACTTCACATGAAGAATCGATCAAGGTGGAAATGGAAGAGATCGACGGTGTCGATCGAATCACAATTATCAAGAAAGCCTAGGTTACACTTTAACTGAGTACAGAGATACCCGGAAGAGTACCCATGAAACTAGCGAATCAATCTGATTTTCTAACGCAATGAGCTCTTCACTCGAAATTTTCGGGGTGTTGAGCTTTTTTATAAGGAGGAAATCCCCATGGGAGACATCATCTTAAAACATTTGCTTACGATCGAAGAACTTACTCTGCCACAAGTACTAGGCTTGATTAAGCGTGCCGAGCAGTTTAAAAACGGAGCAACATGGCAAGCTAAGAACCAACTTTTTGCGGCGAATCTGTTCTTTGAGAACAGTACACGCACGCATCGTAGTTTTGAGCTAGCCGAGCGTAAATTGAAGTTAGAGGTGATTCAATTCGACGCATCTACGAGTTCACTAAACAAAGGTGAAAGTCTGTATGACACAGTACTGACAATGTCGGCAATCGGTGTCGATATCGTTGTGATACGTCATCCGCAAGAAGAATACTATCGAGAACTCGTGCATAGCGCTTCGATCACGTGTTCCATCATCAATGGTGGTGACGGTAGAGGGCAACATCCAACACAGTGCTTGTTGGATCTGATGACGATCTATGAAGAGTTCGGTCATTTTGACGGGCTTAAAGTAGCGATCGTTGGAGATATAGCGAATTCACGGGTGGCACGATCGAATGCCGGAATTCTGCAACGCTTGGGAGCCGACGTTTATTTCAGTGGACCCTCCGAGTGGTATGACAACGATTTTGATCAATATGGACAACATAAATTAATCGATGAACTCGTGCCGATGGTAGATGTAATGATGCTTCTCAGGGTTCAACACGAACGTCATGACGGAAAATACTCCTTTAGCCAAGAAGATTACCACACGAACTACGGATTAACGCTCAAAAGAGCTAAAAACATGCGTAAAGAGGCAATCATCATGCATCCGGCACCGGTCAACCGTAATGTTGAAATAGCGGATGAACTTGTCGAAGCGAAAAATTCCCGTATCATCACGCAAATGACCAACGGTGTTTATGTCAGAATGGCAGTTTTGGAAGCCATCATTGCCGGACGGGAGAAACAATGAGAACCTTGATCCAAAACGCACGTAGAATAAAAAATAATAACAAACTGATGCCGTGTCATGTGTTGATTTCGGACGGAATCATTCAAATGATCAGTGAAACATCCATTGAAATGAAAGAGGGGGATCTCCTTATCGATGCAGAGGGAGCACTGATCACGCAAGGATTGATCGATCTTCATGTCCATTTGCGGGAACCGGGTTTTACCCATAAAGAAACCATCGCAAGCGGTTCAAGAGCTGCTGCCCGCGGGGGTTATACAACGATCTGTGCCATGCCCAACACAAAACCGGCACCTGACACAGCCGCGAAACTAAAAGAGGTTATCGCAACGATCGACCGTGATGCGATCGTTCATGTATTGCCTTACGCTCCGATCACAATGGGATTAAATAGCGAAACACTTGTTGATATTAACCAATTAAGTTCACTTGGAGCGGTGGCGTTCACCAATGATGGGGTGGGTGTTCAAAGTGCAGGTGTCATGTTGGAAGCAATGCGTGAAGCGAAAAAGGTTCATGCGATCATCGTCGCGCATACCGAAGACAATAGTTTACTAAATCAAGGTGTCCTACATGAGGGAATCACCAATAAAGTCATGGGTCTGCCGGGGATCCTCAGCGCCTGTGAATCATCACAGGTTGCTCGTGATCTGATTCTTGCGGAAACAAGCGGTGTTCATTACCATGTATGTCATGTATCAGCGAAAGAATCAGTCAGGTTGATTCGCGATGCCAAAAAGGCCGGAATCAACGTCAGTTGCGAAGTAACACCGCATCACTTACTATTGAATGAACTGGATATCGTATCAGATGATGCGAATTACAAAATGAATCCGCCGTTACGGGCAATCGAGGACCAACAAGCACTTCTGCAAGGATTACTGGACGGGACAATCGATTGTATCGCAACCGATCATGCGCCGCACAGTGTCGAAGAAAAAAAACAAGGAATAAAATCAGCGCCTTTTGGGATAACGGGATTGGAAACGGCTTTTGCGCTCTTGTATACAGCGTTTGTGCGAAAAAACATCTTCACACTGGAAGCTCTTGTCCAATGGATGAGCGTCCGACCGGCAGAATTGTTTACGCTCAACGGAGGAAAATTCGCAGTGGGTCAACCGGCCGATTTGGCACTGTTTGATTTGGATGAACCGATGAAAATCAAGATAAATGAGTTTGAATCAAAAGCACAAAACAGTCCGTTTATCGGAAGAGATGTATACGGCAGTACCGTTATGACACTGGTCAACGGAATCGTTGTATGGAAGAGGAGCTAACAATGGAAAAAATGCTGGTACTGGAAGATGGAAGCGTCTTCCTTGGTGAAGGATTCGGTTACGATAATGACGTTGTTGGTGAAGTGGTATTTACGACGGGTATGAGTGGCTATCAAGAGGCTATCACCGATCAGTCATATAACGGACAGATCATCACGTTTACGTATCCATTGATTGGTAACTGTGGGATCAACCGGGATGATTATGAATCCATCAACCCCACTTGTCGGGCGATCGTAGTCAAAGAATTTGCGCGGGTACCTTCTAATTGGCGCTCGGCGACAGATATCGATACGTTCTTGAAAAACAAAAAAATCGTCGGGATCGCCGGAATCGATACGCGTCAACTGACACGAAAACTGCGTGAACAAGGTACGATAAAAGGCTGCATCGTCAACGCTGCGAAGAATCTTAATGAAGTAATCGATCAACTGCGTGAAACGATCTTAGCGACCGATCAAGTCAAACAAGTGTCGACCCTCCGATCCTATCCGAATCCGGGGACCGGCAGACGGGTAGTCGTTGTTGATTTTGGGCTGAAACATAGTATTTTGCGTGAACTGAGTAAGCGTTCATGTGACGTCACGGTGATGCCTTATAACGTAAGTGCCAAAGAGATTTTGGCTCAGTATCCGGATGGCGTAATGTTGACGAACGGTCCCGGGGATCCAAAAGATGTACCTGAGGCAGTCGCAATGATTCGCGGTATTCTCGGCCAAGTTCCGATCTTCGGGATTTGTTTGGGTCATCAGTTATTGGCTCTTGCGAATGACGCAGATACCTTCAAAATGAAATTCGGCCATCGTGGGCTGAATCATCCGGTTCGAGAGATCGCAAGCGGGCGCATTGATTTTACTTCGCAAAATCATGGGTATGCTGTTGATCCGGTAAGTATTGATAAATCCAAAATAATGGTCACTCATCTTGAAATCAATGATCATACAGTCGAAGGAATACGACATCGTTATCTACCTGCATTCAGTGTTCAATTCCATCCAGACGCAACGCCGGGACCCCATGACGGTGTTCATCTTTTCGATGAGTTTATGGAGATGATGGACACATGGAAGGAGACTCACCATGCCTAAACGTAAGGATATTCATAAGATATTAGTGATCGGATCCGGTCCGATCGTTATTGGTCAAGCAGCTGAATTTGATTATGCGGGAACACAAGCGTGTTTATCTCTCAGAGAAGAAGGATACGAAGTAGTCTTGGTCAACTCAAATCCCGCAACGATCATGACCGATAAGGAAATGGCCGATACTGTTTATATTGAACCGATCACCTTGGAATTTGTGTCACGCATCCTACGCAAAGAAAGACCTGACGCCATTTTAGCGACTTTAGGGGGTCAAACAGGGTTGAATATGGCCTTGGAACTGGCGAAATCCGGGATATTAGATGAACTTCATATCGAATTATTGGGTACGAAACTCAAAGCGATCGAAGAAGCTGAAGATCGTGAACTATTTAAACAATTGATGGAAAAGATCAATGAACCCATACCGGTCAGTGAAATCGTTCATACAGTCGATGAAGCGTTATTATTTTCTGATACGATCGGCTTTCCCCTGATCGTTCGACCGGCGTTTACCTTGGGTGGAACCGGTGGCGGTATGTGTGATAATCGGGAAATGTTGGCAGAAATCGTTGCGAACGGATTGAAACTGAGCCCTGTTCACCAATGTCTGATCGAAATGAGTATTGCCGGCTACAAGGAGATTGAATATGAAGTTATGCGTGATAGTGCGGATAACGCGATCGTTGTTTGTAATATGGAGAATTTCGATCCGGTCGGTATCCATACCGGTGATTCGATCGTTTTCGCTCCGAGTCAGACGCTGACAGATATCGAATATCAATTACTGCGCGATGTTTCCCTCAAGATCATCCGGACACTCAAGATCGAAGGAGGCTGTAATGTTCAGCTCGCTCTTGATCCCCATAGTTTCAATTACTACATCATCGAAGTTAATCCACGTGTATCGAGATCTTCCGCGTTGGCTTCTAAAGCGACCGGTTATCCGATTGCGAAAATCGCAGCGAAAATCGCCGTCGGGATGACACTTGATGAGATTCGTAATCCGATCTCCAAGACAACCTATGCGCAATTCGAACCGGCCTTGGATTATGTCGTCGCTAAAATTCCTCGTTGGCCGTTTGATAAATTTGAAAAGGGTGAACGTCGCTTGGGGACTCAGATGAAAGCAACCGGTGAAGTCATGGCGATCGGTCGTACAATCGAAGAATCACTGTTGAAAGCTGTTCGTTCACTTGAAATCGGAGCTTATCACATCGAACTTGAAGAAGTACGCAAGGTAAGTGACGAAGTCTTGATTACGAAAGTAGTCAAAGCGCAAGATGATCGCTTGTTTTATGTCGCTGAAGCGATTCGTCGTCATTACAGTACTCATGAACTGGCTTCATTGACGAAGATCGATCTGTTTTTTTTGGATAAGTTGGCGCATATCGTTGAATTAGAAACGATCGCTCGCTTGAATCCTTTCTCAATCAAAGTCCTGAAGAAACTCAAACAATATGGATTCTCAGATCGTGTTATCGCGGATTATTGGATGTGCGAAGCTCATGAAGTACGCGAATTCCGGAAAGTCAATCACTTGATTCCGGTCTATAAGATGGTGGATACCTGTGCAGCTGAATTTAAGAGTTCGACGCCTTATTTTTACTCTACGTACGAGTCAGAGAATGAGAGTATCGTCAGTGACAAGGCCTCGGTATTAGTTTTGGGTTCCGGTCCGATTCGAATCGGACAAGGGATCGAATTTGATTATGCGACCGTCCATTGTGTCAAGGCTATCCAAAAAGCAGGGTATGAGGCGATCATCATCAACTCAAACCCGGAAACCGTATCGACAGACTTCTCGATCGCCGATAAGTTATATTTCGAACCATTGACCCTGGAAGATGTGATGAATGTGGTTGATTTAGAAGAACCGGTCGGTGTAATCGTCCAGTTCGGTGGACAAACAGCGATCAACTTAGCTGAACCTTTAAGTAAAATGGGTGTCAAGATATTGGGCACAGCCTTAGAAGATCTAGATCGTGCCGAAGATCGAAAATTATTCGAGAAAGCACTGAATGAGATGCAGATTCCAATGCCGCTTGGTGCGACTGCAACGTGTGAAGAAGAAGCCATCACCATCGCTAACCGGATCGGTTATCCGGTCTTGGTTCGTCCGAGTTATGTGATCGGCGGACGGGCAATGGAAATTGTCGAAAACGAAAAGATACTCAAACAATATATGCGTAATGCGGTCAAAGCTTCACCGGAACATCCGGTCTTAGTCGATCGCTATCTGCTGGGGAAAGAAGTGGAAGTGGATGCGATCTGTGATGGTGTTGACGTGTTGCTTCCGGGTATCATGGAACATATCGAACGAGCCGGCGTCCATTCCGGGGATTCGATGGCCGTCTATCCACCGCAAACGTTATCCGAATCTACCAAACAAACTATTACCGATTATACCTGTCGTTTAGCTTTGGGGCTCAACTGTATCGGGATGATGAACGTTCAGTTCGTAATCCACCAAGATAAAGTCTATGTGATCGAAGTGAATCCGCGCGCTTCACGGACAGTTCCGTTTCTGAGTAAAGTAACCGGTATTCCGATGGCTCAGATCGCTACCCAAGTGATTTTAGGGTCAACTTTGGAAACCTTAGGGTATCACGGAGGATTATATCCGGAATCAACGATGGTTCATGTTAAAGCACCGGTCTTCTCGTTTGCGAAACTACAGCGTGTTGATACCTATCTGGGACCGGAAATGAAATCGACCGGCGAAGTCATGGGTTCTGACAGTACGCTTGATAAAGCTCTCTATAAAGCCTTCGCAGCCAGTGGGTATGTGTTGGCAGACTACGGTTCGCTTTTGATTACTGTTGACGATGAAAACAAAGAAGAAGCCGGCCCGATAGCGAAACGATTCGCCGACATCGGATATCGCTTGATTGCCACCAAAGGAACCGCTGCGTACCTCAGAGAACTGGGATTAAAGGTTCATGAGGTCGGTAAGATCCATGAAGATGTGCAAACAAATATGTTAGATCTGATCAGAATGAACAAGGTTCAGATTGTGATCAACACAATGGGTAAAGATCGTGATGTGGCAACTGATGGATTCGCTATTCGTCGGGAAGCCGTTGAACATGGGGTTCCGTTATTCACCTCACTGGATACGGCATCAGCGATCGTTCGTGTACTGGAAAGCCGTTCATTCAGTACGAAAGCCCTATAAGGAGAACTATGAAACAAGAAAATATGATCATCGTTGAAAATAATCTAGTAGCGAAAGACATCCATGAAATCGTTCTGCAAGGGAAATTAGTGGCTGAGATGAAATCAGCAGGTCAGTTTATCAATATTAAAGTGCCTCGTGAAGATTTACTTCTACGTCGTCCGATCAGTTTAGCCAAGATCGATCAACGCAATCAGACCTGCACGGTTCTGATACGGAGTGAAGGTCAGGGGACGAAGGCCATCTGTGCGATGAAAGTCGGGAGCTTACTGGATGTGATGGGACCTCTGGGACACGGCTTTGAGTTGAGTTTCTTGAAAGCCGGCGACACAGCCCTTTTGATTGGAGGCGGTATCGGGATTCCGCCACTCTATGAGTTAGCGAAACAATTAGTCGATCAAGGAATCAGCGTAACATCCGTCTTGGGATTCACCACGAAAGCAGCCATCTTCTATGAAAGACAGTTTAATGAATACAGTGAAGTGTTGATTTCGACCGATGACGGATCGTATGGAACACAGGGTACAGTGGCTACGATATTATCTGGACAACTTGCAGATAAATGTTATTCAGCTATCTATGCGTGTGGGCCGAAAGGGCTTAACCGAATGGTCAATACGCGCTACAAGGATCATCCGAATGCGTATATTTCGGTGGAAGAAAAAATGGCATGCGGTATGGGCGCTTGCGCAGCCTGTGTGTGTCAGCGTCAGGATGATCAGAGTAAAAATGAGAAAGTCTGTGATCATGGGCCTGTCTTTCGAGCTGGGGAGATGGTCATATGAACCGATTGAAAGTAAGCTTACCGGGACTTGAACTTAAAAACCCCATAATGCCGGCCAGCGGTTGTTTCGGATTCGGGGAAGAATTCGCCCAGTATTATGATCTAAGTGTGCTAGGGGCGATCATGATCAAAGCGACCACGTTGGAAGAGCGTTATGGTAACCCGACACCGCGAGTCGCTGAAACACCTAGCGGCATGCTGAATGCGATCGGTTTACAGAACCCAGGATTGGATCGAGTATTGAATGAAAAATTACCGTTTTTAAGCCACTATAATACAAAGGTTATAGCGAATGTTGCAGGTTCAAGTGAAGAAGAATATGTATCGGTATGCGCCGAGATCTCAAAAAGTCCGTATGTTCATGCGATCGAACTGAATATTAGTTGTCCAAACGTCAAACACGGGGGAATTGCTTTTGGAACAGATCCGGAAGTGGCTTATCGACTCACGAAAGCCGTTAAAGCGGTTTCGAAAGTTCCGGTCTATGTAAAACTTTCACCGAATGTGACGGATATCGTAGTAATCGCAAAAGCAATTGAAGCTGCCGGAGCGGATGGGATCAGCATGATCAACACTTTAATGGGAATGCGTATCGATCTAAAAACTCGAAGACCGATCTTAGCGAATCAAACCGGCGGACTTTCAGGACCGGCAATCAAACCGGTTGCGATTCGAATGATCCATCAAGTAGCTGGAGCTGTTTCTATACCGATTATCGGAATGGGCGGCGTCATGAATGCGGATGATGTATTGGAGATGATCATGGCAGGGGCGAGTGCTGTTGCGATCGGAACGGCTAATTTCACGGATCCGTATGTATGTCCGAAGATCATTGAATCACTCGAGAAACGCATGGATGAGCTTGGAATCGTATCAATTGAACAATTGATCAAAGACACACGGGAGGCACGTCATGAAAAATAAACCGATTATTGCTTTAGATTTTGCGAACCGTCAGGAAGTAGAAATATTCCTGAATCATTTTAATCAAGAAGAACACCTATTTGTAAAAGTTGGAATGGAACTCTATTATCAAGAAGGACCTTCGATCATTACTTTTTTGAAAGAAGCCGGCCACGAGATCTTCTTGGATCTTAAATTACACGATATTCCGAATACCGTTGAAAGTGCCATGCGTGGACTGGCTAAATTAGGTGTCGATATGGTCAATATCCATGCGGCCGGCGGAAAAAATATGATGGAAGCAGCCATCAAAGGGCTTAAAGACGGCACACCGGACAATAAACAAGTTCCGTTGATCATCGCCGTAACACAATTGACTTCCATCACAGAAGAAGCCATGCATCGTGAACAGTTGATTCCTGTGACACTTGAAGAGAGTGTATTGAACTATGCGAAAGTAGCACAGTCAGCCGGTATCAATGGAGTTGTATGTTCACCACTGGAAGCACAAAAAGTCAAAGAGGCAACATCGGACGAATTCATCCGCGTAACCCCGGGCATTCGTTTAGCTACCGATGATGTTAATGATCAGAAACGAGTGATGACGCCGGCAATGGCACGTGCGAATGGTTCAAGTTACATCGTTGTCGGTCGTCCGATCACACGGGCTGTCGATCCTAAACAAGCGTATCGTGAAATCTATCGTGAATGGAACGGCGAATAAGCATGAATAACACAACGAAAAAAATCGCAAAATTACTATTGGAAGTTCAAGCGGTGACCCTAAGTCCTGATGCCCCCTATACGTGGGCAAGTGGTATCAAGAGTCCGATTTACTGTGATAATCGCATCACGATGAGTTATCCGGATGTTCGAAATGAGATCACACATGATCTTGCTGAGTTGATCAAAAGGGAATATCCAAGTGTCGAAGTGATTGCGGGAACCGCAACTGCCGGAATACCGCAGGCGTGTTGGGTAGCGGATTTGTTGAATCTGCCGATGGTTTATATCCGGTCCAAAGCGAAAGATCACGGTAAAGAAAATCAGATCGAAGGACGTATATCACAAGGTCAAAAAATGGTCATCATCGAAGATCTGATCTCGACGGGTGGAAGTGTGTTGGATGCCTGTGATGCAGCGAAACGAGAAGGGGCAGAAGTACTCGGTGTAGCTGCGATTTTCACCTATGAACTATCGAAAGGTACGGCCAATTTCAATGAACATAATATCCGTCTGTTGACATTGACAAACTACACAAGCTTGATCGATGTTGCGCAAGAAACCGGTTATATCAAGCCCGGTGATGTTGAAACACTGCAGCAATGGAAGCAGAATCCACAAGAATGGAAAAAGTAGTGTTGACGAAGAATAATTCGCTCTTAACTAACGAGAAACCGATGCGTAAACTGTACCCCATAGTGTAGACACGAAAATAAAACCCGTGACTACTTTGTGGGGTTTTACTATACTTAGAAAGAGGATGAAAAATGGCAAAAGTAATATTCACCAAGGAAGAAATCGAAGCTTTTAAAAACAACCAATA
>JBBRCP010000009.1:0-33086 GCA_038204785.1 Erysipelotrichales bacterium | reverse complement strand
TCAGGAAAAACTGATGGTATTCCTTCAGAAAACAAAAGACTCCATTGTATCATTGACCAACCGAAGTGTGAAAATGCAGAATCTGTTGACGATATAAGGATTTCAGAATCATTAGGTCCTTATCTACAGAATTACACCATTTTAAATAAAAACACTCCGTGATCAGGCGGAGTGCGAGTACAACTTATCCTTTGTGTGGGTTTTGTTGTACCTTCATTATACCAAAAATAAGGAGGTTGTGAATATGGCAAATAAAGCAGTAGCGTATGTCAGATATAGCAGTGACATGCAGAGCCAAGAGAGCATTGACGCCCAGTTGAGAGCGATTCAAGAGTATTGCAGAAAGAGCTCCTTTGAACTATTAAATGTCTATCAGGACGCAGCACAGAGCGCTACGAACGATCAGCGTGATCAGTTTCTACAAATGATTGACGACTCCAAACTTCGGAAGTTTGATTATATCATCGTACATAAGTTAGATCGTTTTGCGCGTAACCGGTACGACAGTGCTTTTTATAAACGCGAGCTTCGAATGAATGGAGTGAGACTATTATCCGTTCTTGAAAAATTAGACGATAGCCCGGAATCCGTGATCCTGGAATCTGTCCTCGAAGGAATGGCAGAATATTTTTCGATTAACCTGGCACGTGAAGTAAGAAAAGGTTTAAATGAGAATGCACTAAAAGCTAAACATAATGGCGGAGTTCCTCCGCTTGGATACTGTGTTGTTGATGGATTGTACGTAATATGTGAAAACGAAGCTGAGATCGTCCGAATGATTTTCACAGCATATGCTACCGGCAACGGTTATATGGCGATTGCAGATAAATTAAATGCTCTTGGTTTTAAGTCGAAATTTGGGAATCCCTTTGGTAAAAATAGTTTATATGATATTCTGAGAAATGAAAAATATTTGGGAACGTACACCTATAATAAGAGACTATCAAAAAATACCGGGAACCGAGTATATAAAGAAGAAAGTAAAATCGTGAAAATTGAAGATGCAATTCCTCGAATTATTTCGAACCAACTATGGGAGGACGCACACGCTATGATCAACTCAAAATCATTTATCAAGAAAAATAGTGCACACATGTACTTACTATCAGGTAAGATCAAATGCGGCGTGTGTGGCGGTTCTTACGTTGGTGGTGGCTATATGAAAGACAAGAAATATGGAATATACAGATACATATGTTCTCAGCGAAAGAGATCAGGAGGATGTGCTGGAAAAGCTATGAATGCGGAAGTAATCGAAAATTTTGTCATTGAACACATTCGGAATAATATTTTAACCGATTCATACATCGATGAAATGGCGCAGAATATTTCAAACTTGCTTAATGATGAATCAAAAAATGATGATACACAACTTACACAAATTAACAAACAGATCGAACAGTGCGATAAAAGAGACAAAAAGCTATGGGCTCTTATGTATGACGATTTAATCGATAAAAAGCAGTTCTCTGAAGAGCTAAAAAAAGTCACTTCTGAACGAGAATCTTTACTTCTAACGCTGCGGAATGTTCAGTTTAAAGCAGAAAATATGAAGTTTGATAAAAGTGCAATATTGAGATTTATGCGTGATTTAAAGGATAATAAGATGGTCGATAATTATTTAAGCCGGAAAACACTCGTTGATGCATTTTTAAATGAGATTGTCTTTTTCCCGGACTATGTTGAGATCTATATAAAGAAAATACCATCTCCATTAAAGGTGATGGTAAGTGATAGTGATGGTGGAGATAATGGGACTCGAACCCACTACCCCAACGCTGCCAGCGTTGTGCTCTACCAGATGAGCTATATCCCCACTAAACAAAAAATGGTCGGGACGACGTGATTTGAACGCGCGACCCCTTGCTCCCGAAGCAAGTGCACTACCAAGCTGTGCTACGTCCCGAAAATTAAATAATACATAGTGGTGCGCCCGACAGGACTCGAACCTGCAACCTTTTGAATCGGAATCAAAAACGCTATCCATTGCGCCACGGGCGCCCGAGTACAATGCCAGTAAAATGGTGGACGCTAAGGGGCTCGAACCCCTGACCCCCTGCACGTCAAGCAGGTGCTCTCCCAGCTGAGCTAAGCGTCCATATTTATCCATAAACGTGCGTTTTTATGTTATCATAACCGTACTAAAATTACAAGAGCGATTCATCTTCTTAACACAAAAACCGTCTCGCCCGGATTGGCTGAATTGATTTTACTTCGGATGCGCGGATGGGTATAAATCGTTCTTACATAGGTCCTGAGCGAAGTCCCGGAATGGTATCCATGAATGATCACCACTTCGGATGCGCTCGACGGTAAATTCTTGAGTTGAATGTTCAATACCATCTCAGCTTCCTTACGCGAAAACGTATGTAAGTCGATACTAATCATTTCTCATCCCCTTGTGCGAGGTACTCAAGCATGAATTTACGCATCAGTTCAACGGTCTGATTACTCATCGCATGTTCGATGCGACAGGCTTCATCTTCAGCTTTGGGTTCTTCGACCTTGAGGATCTGATGGAGAAATTGTTGAATTGTACGATGACGGGTAAAAATCTCTTCTGCTTTATGAGCACCGTCAGCCGTTAAATAGATCAAAGCATACGGTTCCTGAAGGATCATGTTTGAATCGGCCAAGTTTTTTAATGCGCGGTTGACACTGGGTTTTGCGACTTGAAGCATACTCGCAACATCGATGGAGCGAACTCCACCCATACCTTGGTTGCTGAGACGATAGATAGCTTCCAAATAATCTTCAATGGAAGGTGTAAGCAGTTCGTTGTTTTCACTCATGGGTATCACATCCTATGAATCTAATTATAGGGAGTTATGTTCGTTATTGCAAGCGACTAAACATCTTGCGAATGAAGAACCTTCTTAAGTTCATTCTTTAAATCTTCCGGTGAACATGTAGCACAACTGTTCTCTGAACATCCGGCACAACTTGTTCCACAACCTGATTCTTTCGCTCGTTTACGGCTACGAAACATGGTGAACGAGACAAGTGAGAGTATCGTGAGTACTAGTAGTGAAATGATAAAATCAGCCATATTGACCTCCTAACGCAGTCCGATCAACAGACCACCCTGATAGATGATAAAAGCAACCAACCAAGCAACACCGGTTTGATAGGATACCGTGATCAGTGTCCATTTCCAGGAGTTCATTTCACGTTTCATGGTCGCAAAAGCGGCAATACAAGGCATATATAGAAGTGTGAATGCCATAAATGAATAGGCCGATAATGGTGTAAAGACTTGTTGTAGGGGTCCAATCAATGAAGATGGTTGATCCGCAACGGTCTTACCGACTCCATACAGAACTCCCATGGTACTGACAACTGCTTCTTTAGCGATAAAGCCCACGACAAGCGCCATCGATGCACGCCATTCCCCAAAACCTAATGGTGTAAAGATCGGAGCGATCGCTTTACCAACGAAAGCGATCATACTTTGGGAACTATCGGAAATCATACGTAAGCTAAAGTTGAAGTTACTCATGAGCCAGATAACGACACTGGCTAAAAGAATAACCGTTCCGGCTTTAATCAGAAAACCTTTTACTCTTTCCCAGGTGTGAAGAACTAAATTTTTTGCTGTCGGCATACGATATTCGGGAAGTTCCATAATGAAGTTGGACATGCGTCCTTGCGTGACAAATTGTTTAAGAAAAACCCCTGATAAAACAGCGATCACAATTCCCAATAGATACATCGAATAAACTACGATGGCTTGATTATTACTGAAGAAGGCAGCTGCGAATACGGCATAGACCGGAAAGCGTGCTCCACAAGACATAAAGGGAGTAATCATCATCGTGAGACGACGGTCTCGTTCATTCTCAAGGGTACGGCTAGCCATCAATGCCGGTACTGTACATCCGAATCCCAGAATCATCGGTATGAAGCTTTTACCGGATAGACCGAATTTACGTAAGACACGGTCCATGATAAAAGCAGCACGTGACATATAACCGGAATCCTCTAAGAGTGATAGCATCAGAAACAAGACAGCGATTTCAGGTAGAAATCCAAGTACTGATCCGACTCCACCCAACATACCATCAATAATTAAACTATAGAGCCATGAAGAAACTCCGATACCCGTTAAAAAGGAGGCGATATTTCCGATGATGATCGTATTGATCAGATATTCAAAAGCTATTTTCAAGGTACTTCCGATCGGACCGAAGGCTGTAATGAAGACTAGAAACATGATCAACATAAAGATGGGAATAGCTAAAATTCGATTGGTAACGATCGCATCGATACGCTCTGACATATTGATACGATCTGTCAAACTTTTTTTCATGACCCGTGATGTAACAGAAGTGATGTATTTGTATTTCTCATCCGAGATGATCATATCGCGGTCCATGTCCATCCCTTGAAGTTCGTATTCAACCATTTCATCAAGTTTGACTGCAGTGATATTATCTTGCGGATGACCCACCGTTGCACTCAGACCCTCTTCGATGAATCGAATCGCATGCATTTTGGCACTGACATCGATCTTGAGTTCTTTTTCTAACTTACTAATCAGACTAAGTATTTTAGGACTGTAAATAGCCTTAAATTGAGTTGGTTTATGCTGTTGCATGAGGATCGCATCGACTAGCTCTTTCATACCCTGTCCTTTGGCTGCCACGATTCCGACGATCGGTAAGCCAAGTTCTTTCGCTAAAGCACTCACATCAAGTTCATCATGACGACTTTTCAATACATCCATCATATTTAACGCTATGACCATCGGTTTCCCGACTTCCATAAGTTGCAATGTTAAAAACAAATTTCGTTCCAGATTCGATGCATCAACGATATTGACGATCACATCTGCCTCACTGCTCTCAACGTATTCACGCGAAATAACCTCCTCGAGAGAATACGTGGATAGCGAGTAAATACCCGGTAGATCAGTCACGGTGATTTCCTGAGAAGCATTCTTGACTTTACCGCTCTTACGTTCGACCGTAACTCCCGGCCAGTTACCTACATATTGATTGGATCCGGTCAATTCATTGAAAAGCGTCGTCTTTCCACAGTTCGGATTTCCGACAAGTGCGATATTCACACTCATGCTTCTACCTTCCTGACTCTAATTTCCGACGCTTCTTTCATTCTCAGACTCAATTCATATCCACGTACTGTTACTTCGATCGGATCTCCTAAAGGAGCTAATTTCTTTACTTTGATTTCCGTTCCCATCGTTAATCCCATATCGATGATACGTCTGCGTAACGCACTTTTTTTACCTAATCCTTCAATGATGCATTTTTCTCCGGGTCTGATATCTTTCAGTGTCATACGTGTTTCCTCTTCTAAGTTACCCTCTGCTAACTAATAGTAGTATAGCTCAGTCTACGCTTTTCCACAAGTAATACTATGCTAACTTATCGAAAAATCGTGTTTACCAACACTGTAACCGATTTCATATACTCCTCTTTTATTAAAGATAGACTCCAAAAAAAACAGACATACAAATGTCTGTTTAGAAAAAGGATAATTAGTTTTTTCCGTTGAGATGAAATACCTTCATCAATTCAACAAACGGTAACGGAAGCCAGATCAGGATGGCAACGATTTCCCAATGATGAAGGTCCATCGGAGCGATTCTGAAGATTGTATTGACACCCGGTATAAATATAACCGCAAACATCATTGATGCGTTGACTAATGTTGCGATGATCAACCATTTATTTTTGAAAAAGGTTTTGAAGACACTCTTACGTGTGGAATGTATGTTGTAGGAGTGTACCAACTGAGTTAACGCCAGGACCGTAAAAGCCATTGTCTGACCGAGTTCAGGTGTACCTGCTACCCATAATTTTCCTGATCCATAAAGGAATGCAAAGATTGTAGCAGAACCAATCAGTATCCCTTGATAAGCAATCCGCCAGATCATATCTTGGGTCAACAATGAATTATCACGACGCGGTTTCAGTTTCATGATTCCTTCTTCAGCCGGATCAACACCCAGTGCTAACGCCGGTAGACTGTCGGTAACCAAGTTGATCCACAAGATATGGATCGGAAGTAACGGTGTTGACCAATTCAATACCGTTGCCACTAACAAGACCATCAGTTCTCCGACATTACATGAAAGTAAATAAGCGATCGCTTTCATGATGTTATCTCGAATTCGACGGCCTTCTTCGATGGCGACAACAACGGTTGCGAAGTTATCATCGGTCAAGATCATATCGGCAGCACCTTTAGCAACTTCCGTTCCGACAACACCCATAGCCGCTCCGATATCCGACTTCTTAAGTGCCGGTGCATCGTTGACACCGTCACCCGTCATCGCAACAATCTCTCCGTGTTTCTTCCAGGCATCAATGATACGCATCTTATGAGCTGGTGATACGCGTGCGTATACACCGATCAGTTCAACACGATTGTACAATTCTTCATCACTCATCTCATCTAATTCAGCTCCGGTAATAACTTGTTGGTCAGCTTCGAGTAAACCGATCTGTTCGCCGATTGCTTCGGCTGTCGTACGATGATCACCCGTAATCATAACAGCTCGAATACCTGCTTCTTTACAGGTAGCGACGGCTACTTTTACTTCCGGACGCGGTGGATCGATCATACCAATAAGACCGATAAAGGTCATATTCGACTCAACGGATCCATCACCGTCTTTTATGTTTTCACTAAGTTCGCGTGAAGCGACTGCGAGAACACGGAGTGCTTGCGATGCCATCGTCTCATTGGCATCCTGAATCATTTGTCTATCATGAGCCGTGATTGGGCGAACTTCGTCACCTAACCCAAAATGCGTCGTTCCGGCTAAGATTTCATCAACACCACCTTTAATATAAGCAAGTATCCTTCCGTTGTGATCATGAACGGTTGTCATTCTCTTACGTGTAGAGTCAAATGGAACTTCCGAAATACGCGGATAATCCGCCATCAATTGGACCGTATCCGTCCCGCGGTCCATCGCCCATTGCGACAAAGCTGTTTCGGTTGGATCACCGACCCATTTATTTTCTATCAATCGCGAGTCATTACATAATAAGGCTCCAAGCGATAGTTCGTCCGTTTTTGATTCATTTCCATCAACCCAATGATCAGTAACAGTCATTTTATTCTGTGTAAGTGTACCTGTCTTATCTGAACAGATGACGGTCGCTCCACCGAGTGTTTCAACACTGGAAAGGTTACGAATGATCGCATTACGTTTAGCTAAGCGTTGTACACCCATGGCCATCACAACGGTCGCAACGGCCGGCAGACTCTCCGGAATAACAGCAACCGCTAAAGACACAGATGTCATAAACATAGCCAAGATCGAGTGTCGATATAAGACTCCAATCAAAAAGATAACGATACATGCCACCAAAGAACCGATGCCCAGTACTTTCCCGAGATCATCAAGTTTACGTTGTAACGGAGTCTGTTCATTACCGGTCGATGTCAACATATGCGCAATCTTACCGACTTCGGTATTCATACCGGTTCCGACAACAAGTCCAAGTCCACGACCATAAGTAACGGTCGATGATGAATAAGCCATATTCTTGCGATCACCGAGAGTAGCGTGAAGATCTACATTCCAATCCGCAAATTTATCAACGGGTACTGATTCACCGGTTAATGATGATTCTTGGATCTGGCAACTGGCGCTTTTCAACAAACGTACATCAGCCGCAACAAGGTCACCGGCTTCTAGTACCAGTAAATCAAACGTTACGACTTCAATCGAAGGAATAATCGTTTCATTCCCGTTGCGCAATACTTTTGCGTTCGGAGCCGACATTTTCTTGAGAGCACTGAGTGCTTTCTCCGCTTTATCTTCCTGAATAACCCCTAAGATCGCATTTAACACAACGATCGCCATGATGATGATCGCATCGATTCTCTCACCGAGAATAAAACTAATTACGGATGCAACAATCAATACAATGATCATCGAATTATTGAATTGAGCGAGAAACATTTTAAGTAAACTTGTTTTTTCGCCCTCCTCTAGTTTATTTTCGCCATACATTTCGCGGTTAGCGATTACTTCTTCGCTACTTAAACCGGTTTGGATATCTGTGACATCCAATACCTGTTTTAAGTCTTCCGCATGCCATTGTCGTATTTTTTCCATTATAATCCTCCTGTTTGACCGGGTAAATAAAAGAGACTTTACCCATGATGGATAAAGTCTCGAGATTTCGCACAGTCCGGGATTTTTCGCCGTGATGACGGAACTGAACACCTTTTCAGGCCTCTACTCCCTTTAACTTACTCATCATACCAAAAACGAAACACTCAGTCAATTTATTATTTTCGTCGGCTCAACAGATATGACACCAACCAAAGTAATAAATACGTAACTAACGTCGCTCCAGCTAACAGTGCCATGACGATATAACCTAACGCTGCCCAACCCGTTGTTTCGACCTGTCCCATATAAATGGACATTGCGATAAAAAAGATAAATACAAGTAACGGTAACCACAATCCCTTAAGATATTGAACGTGATACCGTTGATGTAAGTAACGAATCAAGAAAAAGTAAACGATGCCGATTGTAATCGGTATAAGATAGAGTAAATACGAGTCCATTGGATCCTCCTGCATCTATTATGATGCTGATCTGGTCGACTACCTAGTCGCAGCTTACTTCAATTCCTTATTTATACATGGTGATCTTCGTCAAGAATCCTAAGATACATGTGTTCAGTGCTTCATATTGTTCGAAGATTGTCACATGACCACAATCCGGTAGTATCACCCATTCAGATCCTTTGATGGAATCATGGATGATTCTCGAAAATTTCGAAGGTTTCAATAAATCATCCTCGCCATTCACAATCAGTACCGGACAAGTAATCATCTTCAATTCAGACGTCATCGTGACATCCTGTAAGAAGGTATCATAAAGATATGTCTGCCCGATAAAATATTCCTCGGGAAATAATTTCATCGCTTGTGCCCGCTTTTCAAGCACCTTTTGGTTTTCACGAATGAATTTCTCTGAGTAGATCGATGGCGCCATCCCCCAAAAGAATGCTTCTCCGTCCAATTGATCGCAAAGGTTCTTCCAACCAATCACAAAAGATTCAAGTAAACAATCAAGTTCACTGACAGAATCGATAATAACGCAGGATTTTACGAACTGCGGAAAATCAATAGCCATGCGCAGGGCTACTTCCCCACCGTAACTAGTCCCTACCAGATGTGCTTTTTCGATTCCCGCATTTTGCATCAGCTCAACGGTTTCAAACGCGTGCTGATGAAAAGTATAAGGCCCGAGCGGTTTATCGGATTTCAATTGTCCTTTGAAATCATGAAGCAATAATCGATAGCCGGTCTTCTTAAAGAGTTCGGTTTGATACGCCCAACTGTTGGTACTCGCCATCACTCCATTCAGAAAAACGATCGCTTCTTTCGCTGTTGGATCACCTACCAGTTCATAATACAATTCGATTCCGTTGATTGTGAACGTGCTCATGTTATTCTCCTTTTTCCTTTCGGAAAAACGTCTTTAACAATGATTTCTATTTATCTTAATTCTTGTTGACCACTGGCTGTATAGATTTCAAACCATTCTTCATGCGTCAACTTGATATCGAAAGCATCAATCGCATGTTTCAAACGTTTGATACTACTGCTTCCGCTGATAGGAATCGCTTTGACCGGATGATAGAGTAACCATGCATAGACAATCGTATCCATTTCAGTATGATGACGCAGTGCGATCTCTTCGATCTTGGTACGTGCCTTTACAAATTTAGGTTCGAGCGAAGTAAATAGTTCACCGCCGGCCAACGGGGACCAGATCATCGGATGAACATGATGCTTCTGTAAAACATCCATCATACCCGAATTGAAGTGTTCAAAACAGACCGGATTGAGTTCAATTTGATTGGTGACCAACTGATTAGCTGTCGCAAATTGCAACGCCTCGAATTTGAATGGATCGAAGTTACTGACTCCGTACGCTTTGATAAGTCCATTATGTTTAAGATCATGAAGGGCTCGTGCAACTTCATCGTGATCGATACATGGGTCTTCGCGATGGATCAGATATAAATCGATATAGTCACAGTTCATCTTGGCAATACTTTCTTTACACGAAGCGACGATCTTTTCATAACGAGTATCATAATATCCCATACCATAAGGTCGAAGATCGCTTTTCATGTTGATACCGGTTTTAGTAATAAGTTGGATCTTATTGCGAAGTGTCGGATCAAGTTTAAATGCTTTTCCCATTTCTTCTTCAACGCCATAATTCCCATAGATTTCAGCCGTATCGAAACTAGTAACACCTAGTTCTATGCACTGATTAAAAAAATCAACGACTTGCGCAGTTGTCATATTCCAACTCTTCAAACGCCACATTCCCTGAACGATACTAGACAGACTTACCTCGGTCGACATTCTGATCATTTCCATAATTGTTATCCTCTTTTCTTTAGTTTATCATATTCCGTTGATTTGGTGTAGTAGATGCTTTAAATCAACTTTATTCTGTCTTCGAATCCTCATTTTGTTTGATTGTTTTCGCCCGCTAAGGGTGTTACTATTATTGTAACAATATAAAGCGAGAGGTCACTTATGATCCAAAATCAATGGTATGCGATAGCTCCCTCAAGGATGATCAAAAACAACAAAGTCAAAGCTTTACGCCGCTGTGGAATGGACCTGGCTATATTCCGCGACAGTGACGGAAATCTTGGTTGCGTAGTCGATCGATGTTCTCATCGAAAAGCTGCACTCAGCATCGGTAAAGTAAAAGACAACTGCCTGCAATGTCCGTTTCACGGGATCGAATTCGACAAAGAAGGCAAATGCAGTTTTATTCCGGCTAACGGAATTGCATTCACCAAAGATAAAAGTCGGTTCAATCTGGAAAGTTACGCCGTACGCGAAGCGCACGGGATCATCTATTTATGGTACGGAGACGCCGGTGATGCGGTCGAAACTCTTCCGTTTTTCAGTGATGTCAGCGACAAGACAGTTTACAGTGAATTCGCCGATTTCTGGCCATCTCACTATTCACGCAGTATTGAGAACCAGTTGGATGTCATCCATCTGCCCTTTATTCATCATAACACCATTGGCGCTGGAAATAAAACGCTTGTGAACGGTCCACGAGTCGAATTCGTGAATAATATTCTTAAAACCAGTGCAACAAATGAAGTGGATAAAGGTCAAACACCCAAGTTGGCCGCCGAATGTTCAATCAGTGATGAAATTTATCTAAAGTTCATTTTCCCCAATATTTGGATGAATCACATCAGTGATAAAGTCAAAATCATAATCTATTTTGCGCCCGTTGATGAGGAAGGCACTGTGCTATATTTAAGATTCTATTGCCGAATTTCGAAAATTCGCGTGATTAATCAAATCATCGCTTTCTTCGGTATCTTCGCCAATCGATTGATCGAACGCCAGGATCGCCGCGTTGTTATTACACAAGAGCCCAAAGTATCCGCCTATAAATCCAGTGAGAAGTTACTACCTGGCGATGGTCCAATTATCATGTATCGCAGACTCCGTGATGAACTTCAACATAAATAAGTAAAAAAGCTGGGCAACCCCAGCTTTCGTTTATCAGCGGCAAGCGTTGAGTATTTTCAGAACAGCTTGTTTGTCTAACGGAACATATGAGTTAGCCAATCCACCTAAGCGGACTGCTTTTTCTGCCATAATATCAAATTTCGAATCATCGATACCGACTTCTTTTAAACTCATCGGAATACCGATTTCCCTAAAGAAGTTTTCGGTTGCGTCAATCGCTTTATTAGCAAGCGCAAATTTATCCGTGATATCTGCCAGATGCCAGACATTGCGCGCATAATCACAAAATTTATCAACTGTGGTTTCATTTAACACATAACGCATCCAACGTGGTGTTAAAATCGCAAGTCCGATTCCGTGTGTCACATCATAATAAGCACTCAGTTCATGTTCGATCGGATGACAGCTCCAAGCGCCTCCTTTTCCGGCTCCCAAGAGGCCATTCAACGCCATACTGCTCGCCCACATCAAATTCGCTCGTGCCGAATAATCAGTTGGATTTTTTAAAGCGATCGGTGTATATTTCACTACCGTTTGAAGTATCCCTTCCGCAAAACGATCTTGAACAAAGGCATCCTCTGTTTTCTTGAAGTACCCTTCGATCACGTGACTCATGATATCCGCAGCACCGGCAGCGGTTTGAATGGCAGGTAATGTATATAAATAAGTCGGATCGAGAATCGACGTCTTAGGTATCATATTCCAATTACCGGTTCCTAACTTTAAATGCGTTTCGGTATTCGTGATGACTGCTCCTTTATTCATCTCTGAACCTGTCGCAGCTAACGTTAGAATCGTGACGATGGGAAGTACTTTGTCGATGCGCTCAGGATGCAGGACCAGATCCCATGAATTACCGTTGTAGTTAGCTGCTGCAGCAACAACTTTACTGCAGTCGATTACACTTCCTCCGCCAACCGCCAAAATAACATCAATCTTGTTTTTCTTACATAGCTCGGCACCTCGTTGAACAGTCGTGTGGTGTGGATTGGGTTCAACTCCACTTAATTCAGTGATCGTAAAATTATTGAGTAACTCATGGACGGTATCGTAGAGGCCACTTTTTTTGATACTACCTCCTCCATATACCAATAATACATTTTTCCCATATCGTCCAAGCACTTCCGGAAGCTGGGTTATCTGCCCTTTACCGAACAACATTTCCGTATAGGCATGAAGTTTGAAATTTTCCATTTTTATTCATCCTTTCTTTATTTATTACAATTATACGCACTCAAGTGCACTATAGGTCAAGCAATTCACACGATGAGGGATGAAACTTACTATTTCTGCTGAATGTGTAACTAAAGTTCATTTGATGAACTATAATATAGCCAGAATACTACAACGAGTAAAAAAAGATAACCCTTGAACTGATCAAGGATATCACTGACGAAAGGATCCATCGAATGTACGATAGCAAAGAAGTCGCAGACAACTATCACTTAGCCATTCCCACTTTACACTATTATGAACGTGAGGGATTATTGCCTCCTATTCAACGTAATGAAGCCGGTCATCGAATCTATTCAGATGCTGATATCGAGTGGCTGAAATTGATCTGTTGCATGCGCGAAACAGGAATGCCGATTGCCAACATCAAACACTATATGAATCTATGCCGAAGTGAAGAATCTACAATCGATGAGCGCTATGAGATCTTTGTCCAACAGAAACGAAATATTATGAATCAGATCGAGTCCCTGCATCAGAATTTGAAAGTGATCGATAAGAAACTTGATTATTACTTACGCAAGAAAGAGGAGCGTTATGACCCTCTAAATCCTAACAAGAAATAAGCTAAACTGTATTACCCTTTTATCAGACTTAGCTATCATCTCACCACACGTTAAGGAGCAGACGATGAAAAACAACAAACCGGTGATTTTTATTTCTCATATCCACGAAGCAGAACAATTAGCCAAAACACTGAAAATGATGATTTCGGAGATCTTTCCCTATTCTTTGGAAATCTTCGTTTCATCAGATGAATCAAGCATATCGCTCGGGGATGAATGGGCGAAAAAAATCGATGGCAACCTGCGAACTTGCGATATGATGCTGATTCTGTGCAGTTCTCAATCGCTTACGCGTCCTTGGATCGGCTTTGAAGCGGGCGTGGGTTGGGCTAAAGAAATTAAAGTAATTCCCTTATGTTACAACGGATTAGCTATCAAAGATCTACCTTCACCCTTCAATCGTTGGCAAGGAGCCAATCTGAACCGTCAGGACAGTATCTCCAAACTAATCAAACAAATAGCGAATCGTTATGAACTTCCGTTGAATGAATCTACCTCTCTACCCACGATCTCTTCTTACCATAACATCATCAAAGAATTGTAGATTGTAAGTAAGCTGCTTCCTCTTTGAAGTAGCTTTTTATTTTTCTCAAATAAACAAATCACCCTCATTGACTACGACTTCTGCCAACAATTACATCGAGGGGTCAGGCGAATCAAGCTTTTCGCCCACAAAGGAAGTAGGAATAGTTGATTCGAATTCGCTTTTTTTCAATTTAATTATGATCATCAAGATTACAACCAACTGTAAGCTCATACATATAAGTAGGACAACTTTTATTCCAACGGTTCCAATGATTTGTCCAACCATGGTTAAACTTACTACCCCGGAGAAACTACCGTAGATCGCATCTGACACACCGTGACCTGTCGTTTGAAGATGTGAACTAACATTCTTCGTTACGATTTCACGGGTTGTCGGAAGTAAAATTCCATAAGAGATCGCTGTCAGCGCACTACCGATGATAACTATCATGGGTGAACTCGCAAAAAAGGTGATGACCATCGATAATAAAGGTAAAATCGAGCACAACAGTAAGCGATGATTTACTTTAAATCGACTTAGTTTACCTGCTAAGAAAAAGAAAGGAAATTGAGCGAAACATGCTGCGAAAGAATCAAATCCTTGATAAGATACATTACCTCCAACCCGAGTCAAAAGGACTATTTTTAGATTGTTAAGAGGTGATATCGCAAATCCCAAGAAGAACAGAACTACCAGTAAAAAAACATATCGCGGAATTTTACTCAGAGCTCCGACATCCTTAAAACTCATTTTCGAAGTTGACGTAATTCTTGGCGAATCAGGGAGAGTCGAACTGATGAGTAAGTTCATCATGATAAAAAAGAAAGCAGCGAAAGGCATCACATAGAATCCTCGCTGTTGAATCAGAGTACCGAATCCCAACATGAACAATGCAAAACCGAGTGAAGCACAGCCACGAGCCGGTCCATATACTTGCGGTCGATGACGGAAACATTTCAATAACCATGTATCGAGGTTGGAGGCGAGCGGTGGTTGAACAAAACCCAACATTGCATAAAGTAGGATCGTCATTGTTAAATTTGATGAAAAATAGATACAAAGATAAAGCAATAACAATAATAGGTTGCCGATCCGGAATATTTTCTTATTTGTGTTGAGTCGATCGCAAAGACTGCCCCAAAAGAACTGACCCAAAAAAGCACAAAACATATAACCAGCCAACATAACACTGAGCATCGACGAAGACATCCCTTTGGACAAGACAAATGCTCCGGCATATGCAGTGAAAGATCCAAATGATAGCCAGTAAGTAACTTCCAGACAATAGAACTTCACTATTAGTTTCGTCTCTGTTTCCATGTCTGTTCCTTCTGGTATTTTCCTATTGAAAGAAGTATATACTGTCATGTTTGAAATTGCATTAGTTAGTTTAAATGTAAAGGCTTACTTTCGAAAATAAGAATAATCTTTCACTGTTTTTTAACTATTCGAGCAATGAACTTCCTATTATGAAAATAGTTACCAAAAACTGAATCTTGTTTAGGTATTCAAGGTATCATCATTTCTTTTTTAGCGCTAAACTATAATTAACATCGTTGAAAGCAGTAATCAGATGATTTGGGTCAACCATATTATATTGGTAAATATGGTTTTTGTAATTTGTTCGGGATTAAATGTTTATGGATCAAGAAACCATTTCACCCCAGACTTTTTCAATTGTTGAATATGTGTAGATTCCAAACATTGAAAAACCGATGTTGAACATCGGTCGAGATAAAGTGAATTTATTTTATTTGCTATTCCTTTTCAAATACAATACATACAACTTCCGGAGCAAGCACATTGTATTGAACCAGTGTAAGTTTACCATTATCCAAATTGCGTTCGAATAGTGTCAGATTATCCGTTTCCATATTCGCAACGACAATGAAGTTCTGATCCGGTGAAATCTCAAAATCGCGCGGATGTTTTCCATAACTGTGAACATTCTGCACATAGATCAATTTCCCTTCATCACTCACTTCAAAAACACTAATTGAATCGTGTCCGCGATTTGATGTGTAAACAAAATGCCCATCATCACTGATACGAATGGCTGCACCACTTTTTAGTTGATCTTCCCCTTGCGGTAATGAGCTGAAGGTTTGGATCAATTCAAGTCGATCTTCATGACGGCGCAAGACAAGAACCTCACTGCTTAGCTCCGCAAAGACATAATAAATAGGCAGAAAAGGATGAACGACTAAATGACGTACTCCTTGTTTCCCTTGCCCATGATAAGTATGTTTAACACTCAATCTATTTGTTTCATCTAAGTTATATGTCACGACCTCATCAAGTCCCAAGTCGCAAACGACTACTTCATTGAATCGCTCAATATAACGAATGAAATGAGTATGTGAGCCTACACCATGTTGAATGTGCTGAACATGGTTCAATTCAGAATTCTGATCCAACGAGTACACTTCTAAATTGCCTCCGTGATAATTGGCAGTTAAAACCACTTCCCGTTTAGGGATGTAACTTACATAACATGGAGGTACAGTGTCATCGGTTATCTGCGAGACGACTTCACCCTTCTTAATATATGCAATACCCCCTGTATCGCCATTCTTTATGACAGATAAAATACCCTCTTCAGTCATTGTTAGGTAAGTTGGATTATCCATGTGAGTAACAAGTTCTAAATCTTTGAGTTTCTTTGTGTTAGGATCGAGGTTCATCGAATAAATTCCTTTACTTAATCGTTTCGTATATGTACCCAAAAGTAGTTTCATAGTTTACCTCTCTTTTATATACAATACCACAAACTCACTACTATTTCAGTTCGGGTGAATCGTATAAGCAGATGAAATTGGTCTTTCTTGTTATAGTTATTCCATCTATTTTGATTTAGGTATAATGAATGAGCGTAATTATTGCACAGTATCAAAACCAGTGCTATTATTTGAGTATAAAAGGGGATTTACCACATGAATGAAACATTCGCAAAATTAAAACGTTTTAATCTTATCATGGGAGGATTACACCTAGTTCAAGGATTAGGGATGTTATTTCTCGCAACAACAGTAATCAAGAAGATTTCGCAGTTTCAGCCTACAATTGTTCAATATTATCAGTATTTCAATCCACTTACAATGTCACTCGAAGTTACCAGTAAAGAACTGTTTAAATTACCGTTCGCAATCATGGTACCGATGTTCTTATTGATTTCGGCGGCTGCTCACGCAATGATCGTTATCTTCAGTAAGCGTTACTTCAGTGATCTTCAACGGGGAGTCAATGTATTCCGTTGGTTCGAGTATGCGTTGAGTTCATCGATTATGATCGTACTTATTGCAACGCTGTTTGGAATTTATGATATCACATCACTTATCCTTATCTTTATCGTTAATGCTTCCATGAACTTATTCGGATTAGATATGGAATTGATCAATGCTGGTACTGAAAAGAAGAACGTTAATTGGGGACCCTTCATTTGGGGTTCGTTAGCCGGTATCGCACCTTGGATCGCTATCTTCACTTATATGTTTGGTTCAGGAAATCTGGATAAAGTGCCTTGGTTTGTTTGGGCAATTGTCGGAACTTACTTTGTAGCCTTTAATACATTCCCAATCAATATGATCTTGCAGTACTTACGTGTCGGTAAATGGAAAAACTATTTATACGGCGAAAGAGCTTATATCATCTTAAGTCTAGCAGCTAAGTCGATTCTAGCTTGGTTGGTACTCTTCGGAGCTATGCAGCCGTAATAAACACTATTGAAAAGGATCTACACTGAGTGTAAATCCTTTTTTTTGTGCTTTGCGAGTCGTATCAATTCAATTTACTTACTTCAACAATTAGATCATTGCGCTTCATGAATCCTGGGATAAACGGAGGATTATAGCGGGCAAGTTCTAACGACCCTACGGCTAAGAAGCCCTTCATACTCAACCATTTCAGTAATTCAACTTTTTTTTCTTCGATTTTAGATTGGGATATATTTCCTGAAAAAGTAACAGCTGCCACTGTTCTTTCTGAAATTTCTTTAATATTCAAGCTTTGACTTGCGGGACTTGGCAGATCATTGAGTTGATATTCTTTCGGCATCACAAAAGCCGTCGTAAAGTGTTTTTCAGAAAGATCATTAATGACCGGTGAAGTCATCGCAATCTTCTTTCGTTGACTGTTATCTCCGCTGATATAATTAAATGCTTCATTAAAGCCAGAATACCCTCTTAGATCTGTTTCCGTGCTGATTGCGACGATCATCTTGTTATAGCGCCTTATCTCAAATGAACCTTCTTTGAGTAATACTGTGTAGGATGCTTGTTCGATTGCCATTTATCTCACCTCGCCTATATCATACATAAAGCACTCCGATTTTCAAATCGAAGTGCTTTATAGACTGCATTTATTGATTACTCATCTTCTTCTGATTTTTTCTTTCTCTTTTTTAAAAACACTACTTCCGTAAAATAACTTAAGCCCGCGATGCTTCCGAAAATCAATGCGATTAGGAACTTCCATTGCGTTAACGGATGTTTAGTTGCAAATCCTTTCTTTATAATTGTGATTGAGGTGGCATGAATATCAAGTTCACCTCCGTGTTCGACACAGTTACGGGAGAAGACTCCCGTTACACGGACTGTATCACCAATATTGTTGTAGTCTCCGAATTTCGTAAGATCTTTCGTCATCTCGCTCGGAAGATAAACACCGATCGCATTGGTTTGATCATTTACGTTGAGCCATGCATGGTCGCCACGTTCCAATACTTCACCAATAACTTCAGCTTCGATTGTAATCGTTTGTTTATCGATTTGGATGCTTTTATTTATGAGATCGTTGATCGGTGTGACTGTCAGCATTGTCATGCTCAGCCACAAACTTAGTAGCGTTTGAACCATTTTTTAGCTCCTTTGACCATTAATCCCAAAAGCACGAAGACTGAAATGAATTCTAATCTTCCTAAATACATCATGATCATGTATAACCATTTCAATACGGCCGGCATCGATGCTTGAATGATTCCGATACTTAAACCGACATTTCCACTAATAGAGGCAACTTCGAAAGCCGCATCCATCATTGGATAACCGTAAAGTGTTGTGATGATAACACCAATCGCAAAGAGCAGGATATAAAGAATCATAATTCCGGCGGCTGCTCTGAATGCGGCATCATCCAATACCTGATCTTTGATATGGTGATATTTGACGACACGAATTGAGTTGTCGCCTTTGATGATTTTTTTGATATCGTTATAGATACCCTTGGCAACGATTCCCATTCTAAGTCCTTTGATACCCCCGGCTGTTGAACAAGCACTTCCACCAATCAACATTGCGATCGTTATGGCTGCCATTCCTAATCCTCCCCACTCTAACACAAATTGGCGAGCGAAGATGCTACCGAAACCGGTCGTTGTATGAGCAGACAATAAATTATAAACGACACGTCTGAATAATCCAATCGCATCGGTATACATACCCGTGTTTTTAAGTGCGAATACTGCCAAGGCACTTAATAGTAACGAAGTCACTGTAAAACTAATAACTTCGATATTTTTGAAGAATTCTTTACGATTTCCTAGGATAAATGCATAATGCAACCCAAAGTTAAATGAGCCAATAATAAAGAATACCATACCAATGATTTCATAAGTGAAATCATGATAATACATAATGTTCTGGACGTTTGGCGCAAATCCGCCGGTACTCCAAGCTGCTTCAAAAATATATAACCCATGGTAGAATGCACTAATCGGATTCAGGCCAAGAATCATTCCTTGGATCCACAACATACTTGTACCAATTAATAAGAAAGTAATACTTATTTTCCAGATCCATTGTGATGTTCCCTTTACATTTGGAACTAACGCAATATCTTTTCCTTCGCCGACATAGAATTTGTAGGCGCCACTCATTTCCTTAACGAAGAAACTAAGTGCCAATACGACCATTCCCTGCCCTCCGATAAAAGTCAACAGATGACGCCAAAAGTTGAGCGCTTGAGGTATATGGTCTAAATCTTGCAGGAGGTAAACCCCTGTCGTGGTAAATCCACTCATTACATCAAAACATGAATCCAAATAGGACAGTGTGTGTCCGCTTAAAGAATAAGGAATCGCTGAGATCATCGTCAATAAGATCCAGGTCAGTGAAGCAACCACCAAACCATGACGCCATGCGATTCCCTCACCTTTTGATTTTGTTTTCTCTCCGTAATTTCTCATGATTATCGCAAGTGTAACTGCAATACTCATTGTGATCATAAAATCAAAAAATGAATTGATATCTAGATTTAGTACTGCTACGATCATTGGTAAAAAGAATGTTAAACTAAATCCAAGGATGATCGATCCGGTATAATAACTGACGATTTTCAGCCCTTCTGTACGACCTTTCATAGTGATAATAACCATGTGATCAGAAAAAACAGAGAAACAAACCCAAATACGTAAACGATTTCAACGAAATATCCACGTAATTGTTTCATATATGTTTCCTGAGTACCTCAATGGTCTCGAGGTTACTGACAACCATGACGACGTCACCTTTCTGAATAAGGGTATCCCCTTTTGGGTAAATTACTTCATTTTCACGAAGGATCGATACCAACACTAAATCATGTGGAATTTTGATATCTTTGATTGCCTTATTCAACCAAGGATGTTTCGGGTATATCATCATTTCGGCTAAAACCATTGAACCCATTTCGAACGTTTGAATTACTTTTATCGTCTCACTATTCATTTCATTTCGAATCAAGTTTGCGATGACTTCCGTACTGCATACGGTTCGGTCGACGCCCAACAACTTAAACATCTTAATGTTTTTGGGATTATTGATTCTAGCGATGGTTTTACTTTTACTGTAGCTGACTTTTGCGATCTGACAAACGACCAGATTTTCTTCATCACTGCCGGTAACTGCTGCAATAAGTTCACTGTTCTCAATATCCGCTTCTTTCAGTATTGAAAGATCGGAACCATCTCCGCAAAGTACATCAATATCCAATTCTGCTGAGATCTGGTTAGCTCTATCGAGATCTCGTTCGATCAGTATGACTTCAGTATTATTTTCAAGAAGGTTCTTTACCAAAAAATAACCTAGTTTTCCGCCTCCGACTACGATTGCTTTCATGTTAGTTCTCCTTCGCCAATAGATCCGACAGTGCTTTGCGGTCACGGATATGATTGCTGCAAACAACAAGATCACCGTATTCAAGCGTCATCTCATGTTTCGCCAGATTCGTTATACCATTATGCACAACAACACTGACGATCGTATTCGCCATCTCTTCTACTTGTTTTACTTTGATCGGTAGTACTCGTTTAACTTCGATTCTGGTGATTTCAATACCGGAACTCACTTGTACCAATTGTTCGATGGTCGTAATATCCATTTTACTCAACAATGAGTTAACACCCATCTTAATGGGACTGAAGGTTTCAATGTTCATCAATTCATAGAGATTTCCACGATTCGGATCATTGATCATCGCGATCACTCGCTTGACGTTGAATATTTTAGACGCCACTAAACTTACAGTAATGTTTAGATTATCATCATCCGTCAGGGCTAACACAACATCTGCTCTTTCAATCCCCGCTTGTTTCAGGTTATCTTGGTCAAATTCAATTCCTCTAACGATCATTCCGTTAAATCCACCGGCAAGCGCACTTAACTTATCTTCACTTCTTTCCACAACAACCACATCATGGTTAAGATTGGACATTTCCTTAGCTACTTTCGCGCCAATGGTTTCGCAACCGACGATCAGTATGTACATGGGGGTGTCCTAATAGTAACGAATAGGAGTTCTTGTGGTTGAATTATCCCCTAGACGATATAGATTATATAGTACTACTTCGCTGGTCCCATCGAGAGCCAGTGCCGAACGATAGTGACGCATTGCCATTGCGTTCTCATGTTTCAGTTCGTGAATGATCCCTAAATACAGATGTATTTCAGGTTCATCATAGTGTTGTGTGAAATTACTGTTAATAATGTTAAGTGCCCTTTCAAAATCCAATTTCGTGATCGATTCGATAATCTCTTCTTTCCATTGAGTGTTCATATTCTACCTCCATGACAAGTATAGAAAACACTGTATAAAAACAGTGTAAATATTACGACTATGATATAAAAACGGTATAAAGTTCAACTATCGATAAAGCGATATCCTATGCCAATTTCCGTTAAAATGTAGGTAGGTTGACTTGGGGACGTTTCGATCTTACGTCTGAGATTCGCCATCGTAACGCGAAGTGTCTGAATATCTGACTCTAAGTTGTGTTCACCCCAAATATTTTTTAAGATAAAATGATGAGTCAATACTTTACCGTGGTTTCGGGCGAGTAGACCCAATATCTCAAACTCGATCGGCGTCAAATGTATTTCCTGTTCACTGATCGTGACGAGATGTTTTTCGAAATCGATAAATAAATCGGAAATCAAGATCTTATCTTGGACTTCTTTACTGGAATTTTGGTTATGACGCAAGCCAACTCTGATTCTAGCTAACAGTTCTTGCGCATTGAACGGCTTAGTCAAATAATCATCAGCACCATTATCGAGAGCTGTGATCTTATCGTTTTCTTTATCACGTGCACTGACAACAATAAGTGTTCCGTTCACATGGGCACGGATCTGTTGGATAACATCCAATCCGTCGATATCAGGTAATCCTAGATCAACAAGTATAATTTCCGGTTGATGAGTAAGGGCCAGTGTGATGCCCTGTTTACCATCAATGGCCTCGATGACTGTGTATTCTTGAGCACTTAAAAGAACACGCATGAAACTACGTAACGATGCATCATCTTCAATGATCAGTATCTTGTTCATCTTGACCTCCTGGATATGGGAATGCGCAATGGAATATACAGCCATTCGGAAGATTATCCTTTACGATCAAACGGCCGTGATGAGCCTCAACGATCGTTTTACAGATGGCTAATCCCAAGCCCAATCCTTTGCGCTTGACGATGGATTGTGATTTGTAGGTGTAGAAACGTTCGAAGACGGTTTTTTTCTCAGAATCAGGGATCCCATCCCCTTCATCCAAGACCTCGAAAATCAAGGATTGAACATTCAAATAGGCTTTCAATGTGATTTTACTTGTTGGCGGGGAATATTTCGATGCATTGTCGACTAAGTTAAGTAAGACTTTTTCCATCAAATAGATGTCCATTGTATAGTAGATCGGTTCACTCGGAAGATCCAAAACTAACTGCTGAGAAACGCGGCTTACCATACGGGCTGTAACATCCCCAAATAGTTCTTCCACGGATCCCATTTTTACGTTTAATTTAAACCCTTCTTCAACACGCATAAAACTAAGTATATTTTCGACTGAATTGATCAACCATAATGAATCCTCACGGATGTTTCTTAATAATTCTTGTTTATCACTATCATTTAACTTATCCAAATTTTCGAGTAACGTATCGCTGCTGCCAAGAATGGTTGACAGAGGGGTTCTCAAATCATGGGAGATCGCACCCAGTAAATCGTTGCGTAATTTCTGTTCCCGAATTTCAAATTGAGCTTGCGTTTGTTTATCAACCAAATCTTTTTTTTCGATGTTCTGACTCAGTAGATCACCGATCGAATTGATCCATTTCTTAGAGATCGTATTGGTATATTCGACACTCAGAGTTCCGATTTCTTGCGTATTCAGAATAATCTCTCTTTGATATTGTTGAGTGTAAGCATTTGAAGTTAGTTGAGTGTATTTAGCACTAAATTCACGTTGTGCCAAGTGGATTAAAATAGTAACGTTACAGAGGCAGTTATCCGCAATTAGTTTAGCAGCAACATTAAGTGCTTTTTCAATGTCAAACGTTTGGAAATTATGGTTGATCGCTTCCACCAACACTACTTGATTGGTCTTTTCTTGTGAAAGATGTTTTTCCCGTTTCAATTTAGAGGTCAATGAACTCGATAGGAAACTCGCTACAAACATAACAAAAAACGTAAACAAATAGTCAGGTTGCGAGATATTGAATGTGTACAATGGATGAGTGAAGAAAAAGTTAAAAGCGAGTACACTGATCAATGAAGCAATAAATCCGTAGATATAATGGGTCGTCGATTGAGAGATGATTACAACGGCCAACATATAAATAATAATGATCGTCGCTTCTTGAAACTGAAGGTACGTAAAAACATAAGAAAGAGCAGTTGCGAAAACTAATACCGTTAACAAAATAGATATATCTTTCAAACCTGAGTTTTTACTTTGATTGTTCATAGTACCTTTCGTATCTTTCGATTATACAATTCTGCTCTAAAACTATGTTTCAGATATTTCAAATGATACTCCAACCTACCTATCTTATCAAGATTATCCTATATTTTCCTGTATGGCATGCATTATTTGAACCGTCGAAGGTACAGTCTTGATGATATTTCTGTTTTGCATAACCTTTTAAATTGATTAAGAATAATCGACTCCTATTCTATTATTACATGTTATTTAAAAACCATCTCTTTCAAGATGGCTAGCTGTTTAGTATTTATACAGAATCTCCTCGATTGATAATCTAGGACTTGGGTGTTCAGCCAATTTTGATTCAACATCCAATTGATCAATATCTCCATAATATCCCACTGCAACAGCAGCAATAATGGTTAGATCATCTGGAATCAAATAGATCTTTCGGGCCAGATCTACATCGAATCCTCCCATAGCATGAGTAATGAGTCCACGTCGTTGCGCTTCCAACAATAAAAATCCCCAAGATGTACCTGCATCAAACTGATGGAAACGATTCTGTTTACCATTTCGATTAAACGTTTGTTTAGCAAGAATCAAGAATAGTACCGGTGCTTTTGTTGCCCAACTAGCATTACTAGCATTCAGAATTGGGATAAATTTTTGTTTTTCGGCTTCATTTCTTGCAAGGATATAGCGCCATGGCTGTTCATTGACACAAGAAGGAGCGTAACGGGTAGCCTCAAACAGGGCCATCAAATCCTCCTCAAGAACAGAATGATTATCGTCATAGGCTCGAGGTGACCAGTGCTCTTGTATTTCTTTTAGGACATCATAATCAAATTTTCGATTTTCCATATCGTATCCCTTTATCCCTGTTTTGAGTATTACTATTTTATTCACTATCGATCATACCTATTATACTCTCAATCTCGGTACCGTAATCACAAAAAAACCGTACAGTTAAGTGCGGTTGGTTTACAATGATCAGGAAGCTTGTTCTGCCAATACGGAAGCAATATAGTCAGGAATATCTTTTACATCTAAATGCAACGCATACGCAAGTTCTTGATTTAAGAGTTGCTCAGCCCGGGTAAAGTATTTTGTATCAATGATCGGAATCGATCTTGGACGTGTTGTGTTTTGATTCGCATTTTTGGATTCATAAACAGATTTTATAACGATGGCCCATTTCTCAATCTTCCATGTATTGATCAGCTGTTTAAATTCAGCTTCACGTTCTTTTATATTATCATTCCATACGGCTTTGATTTTGGATAGATTCTTCACAAATTCAATTGCTTCGGATTCACTCATCACTTGTCTGATGATATTTTTAGTATCGGTAGGAATTTTTACCATCGTTGATTCGTTGGAATCAAATATCGGGCGCATCAAATAATATTCTTTAGGTTCGTTGTTGAGTAATTTTAATTTCTTTTTCTCAACAATCTTGCAGATGCCATAATTCTGATAACAAACCACATCATTGACATTGAACATGAATTGACCTCCATTCGACCCATTTAGATAGTAAGTCTATTCTAATTATAGTCTTTTTTTGAGGTTGTGGTAAGTGTAAATTCCAATAACCTATGCGCGAGACAGTCTTTATCTCCAAAATAGGCATTATTTTTAGTCACTTCAGGCCTTTAATTGAGCATAAAGATTATTGAAATAAAGTTGAATATGTTGAACCCATTCTTAAAGTTGAATTTCTTGTTTCCAACAGTTGATAAGTGCATCAACTGTGTACGATGCATTCGCAGGGCTTGTTGATGGTAACTTTATAATCATTTTACCGGTACTCGCAAAACAATATCGCAAATAAAGTTCATACGCTTTAGTACCGTTTGCGTAAATATGTTGTATGTCTGAGCCTTGCAGCAGTTTATTGATATCGTTGGCAATTACATTTTGAATTGAATTATCGCTCGATCCGACAATATCACAAGCGTAAATCACATCCCAAACAGCAATATGATTCCGTAGTAACATTTCTTTTTTTTCTTCAATCGAGTGAGGTAACGATACATCCACGATTGAACTAATCACATTCCAGAATCTATTTTGCGGATTGTGATAGTAAAAATTTGCTTCTCTTGATTTCACTGACGGAAAAGTCCCTAATATCAAGATTTTCGATGTTGAATCAACAATCGGTTCTAACGTGTGAAGCATATCTTACCTCTTTTTTTCTAATTTCTATGAACTTGAATTTTTAATTTATTATGTTACGACTGTATTACTCTTATCAATTCGATCTTGATTTCAATCAATACACACAGGATGTAGAAAAAGCTGTTTTATCATATGAATAACGTCGTCCAAATCCAGTTACTTGGTGTAAATAATATATATAAAGATAAAATGTGGGATCTTTTCCAACGGTTGATGTAATCGGATTTACTGTAAAACTAACTGTTCCTTTATTCCTGGTACCGTGTCTGTGCCCACCTGATAGGTCTGAGTACAACATCTGATCATAACTGAATCCATTTGAATAAGCGCTACCAATTGAGTAATCCGTATTCGTTAAAGACCATGATGTTTTTCCACTGTTGATTGAGTATAATTTGCGCACTATTGTATTCGAATCATATCGCCAATCTACTGAATCACTCGCCCAACCAATGGCGATTGTATCCTCTAAATAATTGGCAGGAACTGTTATCCACTCCCAAGTTATCGTAATTGCGATTCTGGTAAGCACACCCTCTGAATAGTAGGGTGTGCAAGAATTAGTGATTCTTCGATTTGTTGCACTTTGGGTTTGACTCGATATACTCTTCCCTGATTCATGATTTTTCTCATTCGGTTCCACGAGAAAATAATTCTCAATCGTTTTACCTCCTGTTTTTTCATTCGTTGCGTATAACTGTGTTAGAGAAAAGCATAGTAACAAACTAATGCAGACAATTTTGAGTAGGTTTTTCATAAAATTCTCCCCTGTTATTATGGTAACGTTTTCATTCTTATGAGTCAATATTTTAATGACTTAAATTCACTTTATTCTAATATTAATATCGAATGGTCAAACAGAGATTGTTAAATGGTGGAGGTGAACCTAACCAATTTTATCTCTTTCCGGTTGACAGAATAGCACTAGCAACATGGTATAAAAAAATGTGTGGCAGTTCATGTTTTATAAGTTAACTAAGTTGAAGTATGTTAAGAATCTAAAAAAAAATATACTTTTTATCATGATTTGTAAAATCGAAACTGATTTGTTCTAAAACAAATCCTTCATTGGTTCTTCAGCATGAAACTTAATTCTAATAATCATCCAGATATAAATCAAAATGATACAATAAAACATAATGCTAATACCATTCATCAAGGTGAATAATGCAATTCAAATTTTTCGCTGCGGAGATGATCAACCAAAAAAAGTGAAAATTCTTAATTATCAATCAGCAATGATCTCTTTAGACAACACTGCTTTAGCTTTGAGTATCGATTTCAATCTAACTTAGTTGTTTGTGTTCCTCTGTTTTCTTTCTAAAAATTCCATTCTCTATTTACAATCTGCCGCCAAATAAAAAACCATACTTTTCAATATGGTCAAACGGGGATTGTTAAATGGTGGAGGTGAGGGGAATCGAACCCCTGTCCAAATTGCGCTGCTCATTCAAGCGTCTACAGTTTTTTCTGTTAATGATAATCAGGTGCGAGCTAACAGACCAACTTCACCTGATTTGTCTGACTGGATTGTAGAGGAACTTCGTACAGACGACTGGTTCCCGTATCCTTTGTTTCTGTTGCCTAATTCGAGCCCAAAGGCAAACCCGGTTAGACACGCTACACCTAGACTAGTAGGATATTAAGCAGCGAAACTCAATCTGTTTCCAGTTAATTTTTTTTAGCCTTTAGGTAGCCACACCACTGCAGCCTGAATCCAGAAACAACCTGTCGAAACCAAGACACCCCCGTTAAAGATGCGCCTTTAGTATAGGGGATTTTAAAGGGCTTGTCAATTAAATAAATTGTACATTTGTTGGTATTCATATTATAATCAAGATGTACACATACAGAGATATGTAAACAGAAATAGGAGGATTCAAAATGGAATATTTCGGTTACATTGTTCTTGCAGTCGTTGTCGTTCTCGGGTTCTGGTTAATGTCCGCTTACAACTCCTTGGTAGCAATGAGAAATCGTGTTGATGAGGCATTCTCAACAATGGATGTCTATATGGTCAAGCGTTATGATTTGATTCCTAACTTAGTAGAAACCGTAAAGGGTTATGCTAAACATGAGAGTGAAACTCTTGAAGCAGTTGTTCAGGCACGTAATATGGCAGCCGGTTCAAAAACGATTGATGAAAAAGCTACCAATGAAGCAAGTTTCCAAGGGGCTATCGGTCGCTTGTTTGCAATTGCTGAAGCTTATCCGGATCTGAAAGCGAATGCTAGTTTCTTGGATCTACAGAATCAGTTAAAAGCAGTCGAAGAAGATATAGCACAGTCACGCAAATACTATAATGGTGCCACACGTGAATATAACACAACGATTGAAAAGTTCCCGTCTAATTTGGTTGCAGGGATGTTCAAATTCACACGTCGTCCGTTGTTTGAAGTTACGGATACCGCCCAAAGGCAGAACGTCAAAGTTTCATTCTAAACCAAAAGGGATATCATCTATCCCTTTTTACTTATGGAGGAGGATCTATGCGAAAGAAACCATGGATAGCCGTATTACTTCTACTTGTGCTTGGTCTGTCATTTTCGACAGTTCCGGTAAATGCTTCGAATTATAACCTTGATGCTAAATCCTCGACAGTCAACATGGTTGTCGATGAGAGTGGACTCGTTACCGTAGATCAGATTTTAGATATCAATTTCAATACTAACTTACACGGTATTTATGCTTTCGTCCCCCAGAATTATCAAATGACGTGGACAATCGACGGAGAGAAGATCGAACGCTCTTATTTTTTTCCGGTCAGAAATATCAAAGTTTATAATGATCCGTATAAAACAGAAACCGATAACAATAATAATGTCTTTATTAAGATCGGTGATGCCAATTCGACGATCATCGGACCTAAGACCTACCACTATTCGTATACCATTCAAATGCGCGATTTGAATCTGAATGGTCTGCAGTCGTTCTATATGAATATCGTCGGTGCCGATTGGCAAATGCCGATTGAGAAGGTCAACTTCACGATCACACTGCCGAAGGATTGGCCGAAGGATATTTATTTCTATAGCGACGCCTATGGAAACAACAGTGCAGCCAATGTGTCGTACTCCGTTTCAGGTAATACTCTTACCGGTGTTTATAATAAGGTGATCAATCCCGGATCAGCACTGACGATCAAGTCTGATTTACCGAATGATTTCTTTACGTTTATACCGGCTCCTGATTACAGTACACCTAGTATTATTCTTCTTGGAATACTCGCAGCCCTTATCTATTTTGCATTCTTAAAGATTGGAAAAGATGAACACGCTGTCGTGTCTGTACAGTTCAATCCGATTCCTGGATTAAGCAGTGCACAGGTTGGCTTTATTTATGACGGTACTGTGGATACACGCGATGTTGTTTCATTGATCATCGAGTGGGCTTCGAAAGGTTATCTGACGATCACCGAAGATGAGAAAGTGAAAAACGCTTTCACTCTTGCGAAAATCAAAGAAATCGATAGTTCTGAGATCACCGCCGAAAAAACACTATTCAACAGTTTATTTAAAGGACGAGACGAAGTTACCAATAAACAATTGGAGACAACCTTCTATACTTCAGTGGCGGGAGCCAAAGCAGATATTACACGTTTCTTCCAAGGAAATCCAAAACGTAATATCTTCCGTAAGGATTCCACTGCTTATAAAGCCTTATTCGGTATTCTGGTGATGCTTCCGGTCGGTTTGACGGTTGGAACCCTTGTTTACCGCTCTACTTACATGATCGAATACGCCTTGTTGGCGGCCGGTTTCACAGCTGGGTTTGGAAGTTTAGTTACATTGGTCTGGGTGTTGACCGTTAAACGTTGGCCATCTTTGAGTAAGGTAGCTCGCTTCGGAATGGGACTTTTGTCTGTTGTCGTGAGTTTGATTCTGGCAATGGCCTTGTTTTTGATCTTCTTCTTAAATCAAGGGGAGATGTGGAAACTAGCCGTTATCCTGCTTCTTACCGCATTTAATATCGGCGTTGTCAGCGTCATGGATAAACGCACTTCACAGGGCGTTGAGTATCTGGGCAAGATTTTGGGACTTAAAAATTTCATTACCTTGGCTGAAAAAGACAAACTGGAAATGTTGGTTGCTCAGGATCCTGAATACTTCTATAAAGTACTCCCTTATGCTTATGTATTGAATGTCTCGGATGTGTGGTCGAAGAAGTTTGAATCGATTGCCATGCCGGCACCTTCTTGGTACGTAGGCCCTAACTACATGAACTCTTATCTATTCATGCATACACTGAATCATACGATGAGTCACTTAAGCACAGCGATGACCTCAGCTCCTGTTAAATCAGGTAGCGGTGGAGGTAGCTTTGGCGGAGGCGGCGGAGGCTTCAGCGGAGGCGGTTTTGGAGGCGGAGGCGGAGGCGGTTGGTGAGTCGACCTACTTCTTCATATTAATTCAATGAACTCTTATCTGAATTTGGATAAGAGTTTTCTTATGGGATATCCACGATTTATCTAGATACTATCCATTTCTCATAATTAAGTTCTATAATAGAATTATCCTATGTACAAGGAGGTCTATTTATGCCCATTCTTGCTGCATTCATTGTCCCTCATCCACCGATCATATTACCTGAAGTCGGAAAGGGAGAAGAAAAGAACATCCAAACTACCATCGATAATTACAAGTGTATAGCTAAAGAAATCAAAGTACTGGATCCAGATCTGATCGTAATCACTTCTCCGCATGCCACGATTCATTCGGATTGGTTTGAAATCTCCTATGGAACCCATGCCATCGGTGATTTAAAGCGCTTTGGGGTTCGCAATATACATACACGTGTTAATTATGACAGTGAGTTTATCAATGAATTAATCAGCCAAGCTTCATTAACGAAATTCCCTGCTCGACCTTCCACATCCATGAATGAGGAGTTGGACCATGGAACACTTATACCTCTCACATTTATTCAAGCAGAGTTACCTAATGTTAAGATTGTTCGTCTCGGACTTTCATCACTTTCCTTCAATGACCATTATCGATTCGGTCAATTGATCGCAAAAACCGCTGATTTTCTCGATAAAAAAGTAGTCTTTGTCGCAAGTGGGGACTTATCTCATAAACTTACGATGAGTGGTCCTTATGGTTATGTCAAAGAAGGTCCTGAATTTGATAAGATCGCCATAAACATTATGAAGACCGGAGATTTTATTCAATTTCTAAAATTGGATTCGATGTTTTGCGAACACGCCGCAGAGTGCGGACTCCGCTCTTTTATCATCATGGCTGGTGCATTGGACAAGAAATCGATTTCGCCTACGTTACTTTCATATGAAGGTCCCTTCGGTGTCGGATATGCCATCGCATCCTTTTATGTATTGGACACCGATATTGAACGAAACTTCCTTGAACAATTTCTCGTTCAACAAAAAAAAGAACGTGACTTGAATAGAGCGAACGAAGATATCTATATCCAACTCGCTCGCTTAGCCGTTGAAACGTATGTTCATACCGGTGTAAAAGCGAAACTTCCCTTCGTACTTCCTGCTGAACTACTACAAAATAGAGCCGGCGTGTTTGTTTCACTTCACAAATTCAATGAATTACGGGGTTGTGTCGGAACCATCACACCCACAAAACCCTCGATCGCCGAAGAGATCAACAGTAATGGTATCCTCGCATGTTCCGAAGATTATCGCTTCCAACCGGTTCAACAAAATGAACTTGATGATCTTGAATACAGTGTTGATGTCTTGGGAAAAGCCGAACCAATCAAATCACAAGCAGAATTAGACATTCATCGATATGGTGTCATCGTATCCGATGGCTTTCGCAGAGGACTCCTATTACCGGATCTTGAAGGTGTAGAAACAATCGACCAACAAGTTGCGATTGCTCTTCGAAAAGCCGGAATCAACAAGGATGAACCCTATAAGTTAGAACGGTTTGAGGTCGTACGACACACATGACCCAGTGTACTTTATGTTTTCACGGTTGCCAACTGAATGAAGGTCAGGTAGGATTTTGCCGAGCACGCAAGAATATCGATGGAGTTATTTCTCCCTTGAACTATGGGAAAATCACTTCACTCGCTCTCGATCCGATTGAAAAGAAACCGTTGCGCCAATTCTATCCAGGTTCGAAGATCTTATCGATCGGTAGTTTTGGTTGTAACTTACGATGTCCGTTTTGCCAAAACTTTGAGATATCGATGAGCGATGAAGATCATGTTCAAACGTTATCTATGTCACCGGCTGAAGTCGTTAAAAAAGCAGTCGACTTGATCGAAAAAGGAAATATCGGGATCGCATATACCTACAACGAACCTTTGATCGCTTATGAATATGTGTTGGATTGCGCACGACTGGCACATGAACAATCATTAAAGAATGTATTGGTGACCAATGGTTCGATTTCTGAAAAACCATTGCGTGAACTGCTTCCTTATATCGATGCCATGAATATCGATCTTAAAGGTTTTACCGAAGCATTCTATCAAAAACTCAACGGTGATCTGCAAACTGTCAAACGATTCATTGAACTTTCTTTTACGGAATGTCATGTGGAATTGACGACACTGATCATTCCTGATGAAAATGATAGTGAGGAAGATATGGAAGCAGAAGCCAAATGGATTGCCGGACTGGATCCTTCGATTCCTCTGCATATCACGCGTTTCTTTCCACGATATCAATGGATCGATAAAGAACCAACCCGAGAAGAAGATCTATATCGATTGGCCGCCATTGCACGTAAGTATCTTACTCATGTCTATGTGGGGAATGTATAAATAGGTTCTACAATAAATGTTGGGGTAGACGTCCTCTAATAAAAAATAAAGGGACATAAGAAACAATTTCCGATACAATGTAGTCGACAAAACACCATTGAAAGGAACCGTTCGTATGTCCACTTCCGATAATATCATAAATT
>JBBRCP010000008.1:0-35916 GCA_038204785.1 Erysipelotrichales bacterium | reverse complement strand
AAGAAATGAAGGGTCGAATCATCGGCAGAGAAGGCAGAAATATTAAAGCGATTGAACAGGCTACGGGCGTTGACTTAATCATCGATGATACCCCGGAAACCATCACGATTTCCTGTTTCGATCCAATTCGCAGAGAAGTAGCTCGCTTAGCTTTGGAAAACTTGATCCGTGACGGTCGAATTCAACCCGGAAGGATCGAAGAAGTTGTCACTAAAGTTCAGAATGAATTACATGAAACGATTCAAAAGATCGGTGAAGAAGCAGTCTTTAAGTTAAATATCGGCAAGATTGATCGTGAGATCGTCGGGTTGGTAGGACGTCTTCGTTATCGTTACAGTTATGGTCAGAATGCCTTGCAACACAGTATGGAAGTAGCGTATTTAGCCGGTATGATGGCTGCCGAACTTGGTTTGAACCAATCGTTGGCTAAACGTGCCGGATTGTTGCACGATATCGGAAAAGCAATGGATTTTGAAGTTGAAGGAAGTCATATTGAGATCGGTGCGCGGATTGCGAAGAAACACGGTGAAAACGCTGTTGTTATCAACTCGATCGAGTCCCATCACGGAGAAGTTGAAGCGACCAGTATTATTTCAGAACTCGTTGCGGCAGCTGATACGCTGAGTGCAGCCCGTCCGGGAGCTCGTTTCGAATCCTTCCAAAACTATATTACCCGTTTGGAACAACTTGAGAAGATTGCCAATTCCTTTGAAGGAGTCGACAAGACATATGCGATCCAAGCAGGACGTGAAATTCGTGTTATGGTCATACCGGAAAAATTGGATGATTTAGCTTGTCATCGAATTGCCCGTGAGATTCGTGAAAAGATTGAAAGCGAACTGACCTATCCGGGTCAGATCAAAGTTACTGTCATTCGTGAAACCCGTGCGAATGAAGTAGCCAAATAATGAAGATATTGTTTATCGGAGACATCGTTGGAAGCACCGGGAGGGTGGCAGTCAAAGAACTGCTGCCTTCCCTTAAATCTGATTATGGAATCGATTTAACGATTGCCAACGGTGAAAACGCGGCGCATGGTAAAGGAATTACACGTAAGATCTATGATGAACTTTTACGTTCGGGTATCGATCTCATTACACTCGGCAATCATGCGTTCTCAAAATCAGATATTTACGGTTTTATCGATCAAGCCAAACAGCTTGTTCGTCCGGCCAATTTAGATCCGACAGATGTCGGTACGGGTATCGTCACAGTCGAAGTTAAAGGTCAAAAAGTAAGTGTTATCAATTTATGCGGGGATGTCTTTATGGAGGGAACCGTAGAATCTCCTTTTGTTGCGATGAAAAAAATAGTAGAAAGCAGTCGTGGAAATATTACGATCGTTGATTTACATGCTGAAGCCACCAGTGAAAAAATTGCCTTTACATATATGTTTCAAGACTCTTGCTCAGCAGTTCTCGGCACTCATACACATGTTCAAACAGCAGATGAGAAGATCATGAACGGCTGTGCGTATATTAGTGATGTCGGCATGTGTGGACCGTATGACAGTGTTATCGGACGTGAAGTGAAAGAAGTACTGGATCGTTTTAACGGCCGTAAAACAAAGATCTTTACAGTCGCAGAGGGTGAAGCACAGTTTTGTGCCGTTGTTCTCACGATCAATGAAGATACAAAACGAGCCGAAGCCATTGAACGTATTCAAATCAGACCGGCACAAGAGCACATAAGTAAATATTGAAACAAACTAATAAAGTGGTATAATTTAAATGATATAAAGGAGGTATTTGATATGCCGGTAGTAATTGAAAAAGAAATTTGCATTGGTTGCGGCGCGTGTGTTGGTGTATGCCCGGTCGGAGCTTTGTCTCTTGATGCGGATGGTAAAGCCGAAGTCGACGAGAATCTTTGCATCGATTGTGGTGCATGTGTCGGTGTTTGCCCGACGCAGGCAATATCTCAATAAAAAACCAAGCACTGCTTGGTTTTTTTAACCGGAGGAAACATGAAAGAAAATTACGCATTACCTAATTTAAAAGAGGCACAAAAAAGAACGCATGAACACAGTGTGATTCAGCGCTCTTTGTTTCATATAACAGATGAGATGAAACAACTTGGAACCGGACGCAAGTATTATCTGCGTACGTATGGTTGTCAGGCAAATGAACGAGACGGCGAGACGATACGCGGAATTCTCGAAGAAATGAATTATACTCAGGTCAATGAACCGGAAAACTCCGATCTCATTATTTTAAATACGTGTGCGATTCGAAAGAATGCCGAAAACAAAGTATTCGGTGAGATTGGACAGTTGAAACGATTAAAACTAACTAATCCTGATTTGATGTTTGTGGTATGCGGATGCATGGCGCAAGAAGAAGATGTCATTCAGACGATTCTTAAGAAGCATCAGCACGTTGATTTGATTTTCGGTACCCATAATATTCATCGCTTACCGGATTTGCTGTATAAAGCAATGCTGACACGTGAACGGGTGATCGAAGTATACTCAAATGAAGGGGAGGTCATCGAAAACCTTCCAGCTTCCCGTAACATGAAAAGTAAGGCCTGGGTCAATATCATGTATGGATGCGATAAATTCTGTACCTATTGTATTGTTCCATATACACGTGGCAAAGAACGCTCACGTGAAATGGCCGATATTCTTGCGGAAGTGAAACAACTCAAGGTGGATGGTTTTAAAGAAGTGACCTTACTTGGTCAAAACGTCAATGCCTATGGCAATGATCTGTCGGCTGATTATACCTTTGCGAAACTACTTCGTGAAGTCGCAGAAATCGGAATCGAAAGAGTCCGTTTTACGACCAGTCATCCGTGGGATTTCAGTGATGAAATGGTGGAAATCATCGCCACCGAACCGAATGTGATGCCTTATCTGCATCTTCCGGTTCAATCCGGCAATACGGAGATCTTGAAGATCATGGGACGTCGCTATACACCGGAAGAGTATGTAGCTATCTACACTAAATTAAAAAAGCGTATCCCCGATATATCGTTTTCGACCGATATTATCGTTGGATTTCCCAATGAGACCGAAGAACAGTTCAACGATACACTCAAACTGGTAGATACGTGCCGTTTTGATAACGCATATACATTTATTTATTCACCGCGTGAAGGAACACCGGCCAGTAAAATGGTGGATAATATTTCTCTTGAAGAGAAACGTCGGCGACTTCAGATCCTAAATAAACGCGTCTCTGTCCATGCACTCGAGAACAACGAACGCATGATCGGAAAGACGCTGAAAGTTTTGGTTGACGGACCGTCGAAAAAAGATCCGGATGTATTTAGCGGATATTCCGAAAACAATAAATTAGTCAATTTCATCGCAAAAACCGAATGTTGTGGTAAAATAGTAAAAGTGAAGATTAATCAAGCAAAAACTTGGACATTATTTGGTGAAGAGACAGAATAAACGGTGAAATGCTTTTTTTCGCTGTTTGTAAAAGGCATAAAGATACTATATAATATACCCATAATCAGGAGGAAAACATAATGGATCAAGTACGCATTTATGCGTTAGGCGGTTTAGACGAAGACGGAAAGAATTTATATGTCGTCGAAGTAAACCAAGATATTTTTATTATTGAATCAGGGTTGAAATACCCGGATGGCGAACAATTGGGAATCGAAATGATCATTCCCGATTTTAGTTATTTAGTTGCGAATAAGGACCGAATCAAAGGAATATTTATCACTCAAGCACATGATGATATGATGGGTTCTTTGGTTTATCTATTAAAAGAAATCAATGTTCCGATCTATACCACACCATTAACGGCGTTGATCATCGAAGATATGTTAAAAAAGAACGATTTAAAGGATGTTAAAATCCATCGTATCAAACGTACCAGCCGCTTTTCCATCGGTAGTGTCATTTTCAGAACATTTGGGTTGACTCATTCGATCGCCGATTCATTTGGGTTGGCCATCGAGACATCCCAAGGGTATGTTGTTTACACGAGTGAATTTATCATCGACTTTGATGCACATAATGAAGCTTTTTCCTGTGATATCACAGATTTTGCTGAAATCGGCAAGAAAGGTGTACTGGCTTTATTAACTGAATCAGTTGGATCAGAACGTCCGGGATTTACATCGCCCAATCATCGGATCACCGAATATGTCGAAAACGCTCTTGAAGATTCACAGGGAAGATTGATCGTGACTCTATATGAACAAAATTTGTATCGTTTGATCGAAGTTATTGAACTTGCCAATAAATTCAAACGTAAAATATTCTTTTATAACGAGGGTCAGCGCTATTTACTTAAATTGGCAGAAAAATTAGGTTATTATCACCTCCCAATCGGACTTGAAATAAGTAAAGAAAAGTTCACCAATGAGATGGAAAATGTCATCGTAATTATTTCGGCCAGTGGACCGAATGTATTCAAACTCATGCACAAGATTACGATCAATGAAGATGATCTGATTGAACTTAATTCGAATGATACAGTTATCATTGCCTCACCTGTCGTTCCTGGTACTGAAAAAGAAGCCGGAAGAATGGAAAATGAGCTATACAAAGAAGGCGTAAAGGTGATTGCGTTAGATCGTCGTAAAGTTCAATCCATGCATGCGTCGATTGAAGATCTCAAAATGATACTCTATTTATTTAAACCAAAATATTACTTACCGATCCACGGTGAATACCGTCAATTAGTTACAAATGCAAATATTGCTCTTGATATGGGTTATTTTGCTGATCGTATCGTTGTTTTGGATAATGGTCAAATTTCCATGTTTGAAGATAAAATTCTAAAAAATACAGCGACTGTTTTACCACTTGAAGAAATCATGATTGACGGAAATGAGCATCTTGATGTCAGTGGATTGGTCCTCAAAGACCGTGAGGCGTTATCAACTGATGGTGCAATCATCATCGGTGTCGTTGTGAATTTCAATACAAAAACAATCATTGGAGGTCCGGATGTTCAGTCCAGAGGTTTCATTTATCTTAAAGATGCCGACTATATCGTGAAAGAAATCGCTGGCATTATAGAGAAGACGATCAATGATGCAGTGGCTAATAATCGTTATGAAAATATGACCGCAAGAATGGAAGCAAAAGATAAGATTACTCGTTATGTCATCAAGGAAACCGGCAAGCGTCCGATGATTTTACCGGTCATTATCGAAATAAACATACCGGCTGAATAAGAGAGGAGAGGGGATAATGGGGAGAAAAAAGAAACGTATATCACGTAAAGAAGAACATAAAAGTCTTTTAGTTATTTACGCCTTGATTTTGATCACGTTGACGATTATCGGTTCTCAGCAGTTTGGTATCGTTGGCGTCTACTTGACCCGAACCGTTCGTTTCACAGTTGGGGATTCTTATCAGTTATTTTATGTATTGATGTTTATGTATTCACTGTTTCTGTTGTTTTGGCGAAAACATCCGATTATCCGTACTAAAACGATGGTTGCACTGGCACTTATGATGGTCGCGATCGTCCTCTTTACCGCCATCAATACCATCAAACCTGATGTTATTGGGTTTGTCGCGATGAATACGTGGTTAAAAGACTACGATTTGATTTTTAAAGGTGCTCTTACATCGGGTGGTGGATTGATCGGCGTATTCCTTTATTCGATCTTCTCGATTCTTTTTGCCCGTCAAGGAACATGGATCGTAGTGTTTGTTATGTTGACGATCGGATTGATCCTGTTTATTGATTTCCGTTATGTTCGTGATCAATTATCTAAAATAAAACAAACAAGGAATAAAGTCATGTCGGAAATAAAAGATGATTTTTCCGATTATGACGAAAAACCAACAAAATCAAATGGTAAGCATCGTTCAATTTTTATGACACCTGATCAACCCGATATGGATGCAGCAACGAAAGCGCAACCTATTTTAAAGAATCTAAATGATGAACGTGAGATTAAAACAACATCGGCAGCAACCGTTTCTTCGGTGGGTAACTATTCGCTACCTTCCATAACTTTACTTGATGAAATCGTCGTTAAAGGTAAATCGGCTGCCAACAGCTCGGCTGCCGGACTCAAAGGAAAGAAATTAATCGAAATCTTGGGTGAATTCGGTATCAATGCCAGTTTAGTCGGAACCCATATCGGTCCGGCTGTTACAAAATTTGAAGTCCGTCCTGATTCCAATGTCAAGATCTCAAAAATAGCTTCAATTCAAGACAACATCAAAATGGAATTGGCAGCCAAAGAATTACGTATCGAAGCACCGATTCCCGGCCGAAATGCAGTTGGAGTAGAAATTCCGAATGTTGAAATGATCCCAGTACGATTACTGGAGATGATCAAAGAAATCCCAACCGACAAAGCAGGTAAAAAACTGTTATTTGCGTTAGGCAGAGATTTAATGGGTAAGGCTGTTTATGCGGAATTAGATAAGATGCCGCATTTATTGATCGCTGGAGCTACCGGAAGCGGTAAGTCTGTGTGCGTCAATTCGATTATATCAACACTTTTACTTAGAACATCTCCGGATGAAGTTAAAATGCTGTTGATCGATCCCAAAAAAGTTGAATTTACAGCCTACCATAAAATTCCTCATCTGATCGGACCGGTTATTTCTGATGCGGCTGAAGCTGCTCGGGCATTGAAAGTTATCGTCATGATGATGGAAAACCGTTATGAAGTATTCTCTAAGGTAGGTGTACGCAATATCACGGCTTATAATGAATTATTGATCAAAGCTCCGGAGCAACACTTACAACCGATGCCATGGATCGTTGTTATTATCGATGAGTTAGCCGATTTGATGATGGTTGCCGGCAAAGAAGTTGAAGCCAGCATCCAACGTATCACACAACTTGCACGTGCTGCAGGAATTCATCTGATTGTTGCTACACAACGTCCGTCGGTTGATGTGATTACAGGTATCATCAAAGCAAATATCCCTTCAAGGCTCGCGTTTGCAGTCTCAAGTGGTATCGATTCACGTACGATCTTGGATCATGTGGGAGCGGAACGACTCTTGGGTTACGGAGATATGCTATTTATTCCGGTCGGTGATCCTTCGCCTACTCGAATCCAAGGTGTTTTCGTTTCTGATGATGAAGTACGCCGCTTATCTGAAATGGTATCGGCCCAAAGGAAACCGCATTATGATGATGCCTTTATCCGACTTGAAGCATTAGATTCGGGATCAGAGGGTGGTTTATCTGTTTCTGACGATCCGATGTTTGAAGAGGTCAAAGACTATGTTATTGAAACACAAAGAGCATCTACATCAAGTATTCAACGACGTTTCGGACTCGGTTATAACCGCGCAGCCAGAATGGTCGATGTGCTTGAACAGAAGGGTATAATCGGACCGGCACAGGGAAGTAAACCCCGTGATGTTTTTGCAAAGAAGCAAGAAAACGACGATGAGTAAAAGCGCATGACAGCGCTTTTTTTATGTTCCGAAAATATTGACATTGGATGTAATAAATTATACTATTTAGAAGAGCAGAATTGCTGCTTCAAAATGGAGGATAAGAAATGAAGAAGTTTTTACTAATTCTTTTGACTGCCGTTCTTTTGGGTGTTGGTCTGACAGCTTGTGGAACAACGAAGAAAACGTTTGAGTTAGCCTTGATCACCGATATCGGTACCATTGATGACAAATCGTTTAACCAAGGTGCATGGGAAGGTTTAAAGAAGTATGCTGATGAGAAAAAAATCACCTACGCGTATTACAAACCTACCGAAAAAACAGATGCTGCTTATGTTGCTGCTATTGATTTAGCTGTAACCGGCGGTGCTAAGGTTATCGTTACTCCGGGTTACTTGTTTGAACCGGCTGTTTATGTAGCTCAGGACAAATATCCGAACGTTAAGTTCATTTTGTTGGATGGTACACCGCATACTCCTGATTATAAGACATTCAGAATTGAAAAGAATGTATATTCAATTTTCTATGCTGAAGAACAATCAGGTTTCCTTGCTGGTTATGCCGCTGTTAAAGACGGTTTCACATCACTTGGATTCATGGGTGGTATGGCTGTTCCTGCAGTCGTTCGTTTCGGTTACGGTTATGTTCAAGGTGCTGAATATGCAGCTAAAGAATTAGGCTTAACGAACGTTACAGTTAAGTATGCCTATCTTGGCGATTTCGCTCCTTCAGCAGAACACAAAGCTGCCGCTGACGTTTGGTTTAAATCAGGCGTTCAGGTTATCTTCGCAGCCGCCGGCGGTGCCGGTGCTTCCGTATTCGCAGCTGCAGCAGACAATAGTGCTAAAGCTATTGGTGTAGATGTTGATCAAGCCAAAGAGAATGCAGTTGTTATCACATCAGCGATGAAACAATTGGGTACGTCTGTATACAATGGTTTGAAATCTTATTATGAAAATAAATTCTTAGGCGGCAAGAGTGTTGTATTGGATATCACTGTTGATGGTGTAGGCTTACCTCAGGATTTCAGCCGTTTCAAAAAATTCACACAGGCTGATTACAAAGCAATCGTTGACAAATTAGTTGCCGATACTGGTAAAGTCAGAACAAGCATCAAAAAAGACACAGATGTTAAAGCAGTTACAGAATTGCCTTTGACCGTTGTTAAAGTAACCGAAGTTAAATAATAGCCAAAAAATGGACTGGAAACGGTTCATTTTTTTTTTTACATTCAATTATTTTATATATCATTGAAGTTCTAAATACGATATAATTGCACTATGGGAGTGATACTATGGACTATGTAATCGAGATGTTGAATATTACAAAAGAATTTCCGGGAATAATTGCCAATGATGACATTACACTTCAAATCAGAAAAGGTGAAATTCATGCATTGCTGGGCGAAAACGGCGCCGGTAAATCAACGCTGATGAGCGTTCTTTTTGGCTTATATAAAGCTGAAAAGGGAATGATCAAAGTAAATGGCGAAGTGGCAAAGATTCATACTCCGAATGATGCGAATTCGTTAGGCATCGGAATGGTTCATCAACACTTTAAACTGGTCCACAACTTCACGGTATTGGAAAATGTCGTTTTGGGAGTTGAGACGGTTAATCGTGGTGTTTTAACAATGAATACAGCACGTGAAAAGATTATGTCGATTTCGAAGCAATATGGTTTATTCATTGAACCTGATGCATTGATTTCAGATATTACCGTCGGTATGCAACAACGTGTTGAAATTTTAAAAATGTTGTATCGAGATAATAACATCCTGATTTTTGATGAACCGACGGCTGTGCTTACACCGCAAGAGATTGATGAATTAATGGGGATTATGAAGAGTTTAGCGGCTGAAGGAAAATCAATCATTTTCATCACTCATAAACTTAATGAAATCAAGCAAGTTGCTGATCGAGTTACTGTATTACGAAAAGGCCGTTTCATCGCGACTGTAGATGTTGCATCAACATCCAAAGAAGAAATGTCCGAAATGATGGTTGGACGAAAGGTCCTTTTTGAAGTTCAAAAAGGTGATGCTAATCCACAAGAAGTTATTCTTGAAGTGAAAGACTTAGTTGTCAAATCAAAACATCACCATAAAAATGCGGTGAATAAAGTAAGTTTTAAGGTAAAAAAAGGTGAAATCCTGTGTATTGCCGGTATTGAAGGTAACGGACAGAGTGAATTAGTATATGCGCTGACCGGTTTGACTTCAATCGATAGCGGAAGTCTCATTTATAAAGGTAAAGACATCACGTCAACCACGATTCGTTATCGCTCTGCTCATGGAATTTCACATATTCCTGAAGATCGTCATAAATTTGGACTTGTGTTAGACTACAATTTAGCTGAAAATTTAGTTCTGCAAACTTACTTCTTACATGAATACCAAAAAAATGGTTTATTGAATTTTAGTAACATCTACAAACATGCTGACAAATTGATCAAGCAGTTTGATATTCGTAGTGGTGAAGGGGCTTATTCAAAAACTCGAAGTATGTCTGGTGGTAATCAACAAAAGGCAATTGTGGCTCGAGAAATCGATAAAGATCCGGATGTATTGATTGCTGTTCAACCTACACGCGGTCTTGATGTAGGTGCAATCGAATACATACATAAAAAATTGATCGAAGAACGAGATTCCGGAAAAGCTGTTATTTTGATTTCTCTTGAATTGAGTGAAGTTATGAATGTGAGTGATCGAATTTTAGTTATTTATGAAGGAGAAATCGTTGGTCAGGCTGACCCGAAACACGTCTCCCAACAAGAATTGGGCTTATTCATGTCCGGTTCTAAAAGAGAGGTAGTCGAATGAGTAAGAACACCGAAAAAGGTAAATCAAGTTTTCTGAAAACATTTTTTCAAGGCAAAGCATTCCAGAGTTTCTCGGCATCTTCGATTGCAATTTTGATCGGATTTGTCTTTGGATTTATCATTCTTGTAGCATCGAATCCTGTTAATTCGATTGAAGGATTCATGACCATTTTGACCGGTGGATTGATCTACAGCGGTTATATCGGAATTGGTCAGATGCTTTATCTGGCAACGCCGATTATTTTAACAGGTCTTTCGATCGGATTTGCATTTAAGACCGGTTTATTCAATATTGGTTCCTCGGGACAATTCATTGTCGGAGCATTTGCGGCTGTTTATATTGGGTTGAAGTGGACGTTCATACCTGTTGAAATTCTCTGGATCGTTGCACTGATCGGTGCTGCGGTAGCAGGTGGATTGTGGGCATTGATTCCCGGATTTCTTAAAGCATATCGCAATGTAAATGAAGTTATCGCTTCAATCATGATGAATTATATTGGTATGTACTTTGTCAATTATCTGGTTGTTCAGACCATTTTCGATTCTAAAAAGAATCAATCGATGACACCCCTACTTGCAACCATACCCAAAGCTGGTTTAGATAAGATATTTACCGGATCCAGTGTTAATTTCGGTTTTATTATCGCTATTTTAGTGGCTATTTTGATTTATATTATTCTACAAAAAACAACATTCGGTTATGAGTTAAAAGCCTGTGGCTTTAACAGGTCAGCGGCTCAATATGCCGGAATCAATGATAAAAAAGGAATTATGCTTTCCATGGTTATCGCCGGTGCATTATCCGGACTCGGTGGTGGTTTACTTTATTTAGCTGGTTCAGGAAAACATATAGAGGTTGTTGATGTACTGGCTGCAGAAGGATTCAACGGAATTTCTGTAGCTTTACTAGGATTGAGCAATCCGATCGGGATCATATTCTCTGGCTTATTCATCGCTTACATAACTATGGGTGGTTTCTACATGCAATTATCGAAATATGTACCAGAAATCATCAGTATCATGACAGCAGTCATTATTTATTTAAGTGCTTTCTCACTCGTTTTCAAGGATCGAGTCGCAGGGTTTATTAAGAAAAGAATGGAGGGTAAAAAAGTATGATCGCATTTCTATTTCAAGAAACACTACTGTTTTCAATTCCGTTGATCATTGTTGCTTTAGGTGGAATGTTCTCTGAGCGTAGCGGTGTCGTCAATATCGCACTAGAAGGGATCATGATCATGGGTGCGTTTACTAGTATATTGTTTATCAATATATTTCAAACGAGAATTCATGGTCAATTACTCTTATTGATCGCAATGCTGATCGCAATCGGAACAGGAGCATTATTTTCCTTGTTCCATGCCTATGCGTCAATCAATATGAAAGCAGATCAAACTATAAGTGGTACTGCTTTAAACTTATTTGCGCCGGCATTTGCCATCTACACAGCACGAATGATCCAACAAGTTCAGCAGATTACATTTATTAACCAATTCAGAATCGTTAAAGTACCTGTTCTTGGAGATATTCCAATTCTCGGAGAATTTCTGTTTCAAAATGTTTATATAACGACCTACATAGGAATGGGTATCCTCATCATCGCTTCATTTGTACTTTATAAAACACGTTTCGGTTTGCGTTTAAGAGCTTGTGGTGAACATCCGCAGGCAGCTGATTCAGCCGGAATCAACGTTGTCAAAATGCGTTATGCCGGTGTACTAATATCGGGTGCACTAGCTGGATTAGGCGGACTGGTATTTATTATCCCAATCACCACAAATTTTGATGGTTCGGTTGCCGGTTATGGATTTTTAGCCTTAGCCGTATTGATCTTCGGCCAGTGGAAACCTAAGCGTATTCTGTACGCAGCTTTCTTTTTTGGATTTATGAAAACAATTTCAGCCACTTATTCAGGAATTCCGCTGCTATTTAATTTAGGGATTCCAACAGTTGTTTATAAAATGACACCATTCATCGCAACCTTAGTCGTATTAACCTTTACATCGAAAAACTCTGCTGCTCCTCGAGCATCTGGAGAACCTTACGACGCAGGGAAGCGATAACGAATTAAAAAAAGCACGTGAGTGCTTTTTTATTTGCGGTTCTCTTCAATCATCTGATTTTTCAGATGATAAAGCTTAGATGATAGATCTACATAGTAATTATGCGGATTACGTAAACGTTTGACTTCATCCCACAATGTATCCATTTGGTGTAAACAGTATACTTTGGTATCGTTTGTATTTTTTACTTTGTAGACTAACTCTCCGTTAACGAAGATTGGAACTTGAAGCAGTTTGTATGTGTAATTAGAAATGGTTTTCTTTTTCCATGGGCTGATCGGATCAAATAGAGTATATTCATCAAAGGGAATGATTTCATCCGCAAGACAAACAAGATCAGCAATTGCTTTATGCGTAACGTTATCAAAGAAACGAACACATTTTTTGAAGCCGGGATTTGTAATTTTTTCAATATTATCACTGATCTTGATTTTAGGGACGATTTCACCGTCTTTTTCATAGGCTACTACTTTATATACACCCCCAAGAACCGGCGCAGATTTTGAAGTGATTAAGTTTTCACCGACTCCGAAAATATCGATCTTGGCATCTTGCAGAATCAGATCATCAATCAAATCCTCATCGAGGGCATTGGATGCGATGATCTTACAGTCGGATAAACCTGCATCATCTAACATGATTCGAGCTCGTTTAGACAGGTAGGCTAAATCTCCACTATCCAAGCGGATAGCTTTCATACGATAACCATTTGGAATCAGGTAATCATTCGCAACGGCGATCGCATTAGGAACACCACTCTTTAAGGTATCATAGGTATCGACCAAGACAACACAATTATTCGGTTGGATCTTGGCATAACTAAGGAAAGCATCATATTCTGTATCATGAAGTTGAATATAGCTATGTGCCATCGTACCGGAAACAGGAATGTTGAAGCGCATACCAGCCAAGGTGCACGATGTTCCCACGCATCCGGCGATAACGGCTGCACGAGCACCTTCAATCGAAGCATCAATGCCCTGTGCACGTCGTGCACCAAATTCCATCACACTGCGTCCGCGTGCTGCGTGAACGATGCGACTTGCTTTCGTGGTGATCAAGGTTGGGAAGTTGACGCATAATAGAAGCAATGTTTCAACCAACTGAGCTTGAATGTAGTTACCGCGAACGGTTACTAAAGGTTCGTTGGTGAATACCGGCGTTCCTTCTTCGACCGACCATACATCAATGTTCATTGTCATGGTCTGCAAATAATCCAAAAATTCTTCACTGAAGTTATCAGCAGAACGTAAGAATGAAATTTGTTCATCGGTGAAACGGAAGTTTTGAACCGCTTCAATAAAACGATTCAACCCGTTAAAAATTAAATATCCTCCACCATCAGGAATCGTTCGGACGAACATATCGAAATAAGCAATCTGTTCATGTTTATTCTCTTTAAAATAAGCATAAGCCATCGTATATTCATAAAAGTCAGTCAATAATGTTAAGTCTTGTGTGAACATAATTTACTCTCTTTCTAGTTTTTCAAGTACTTGTATACCAGCGGCTTCCATAAGCTTAAAGGAGAAATCATTCATTTCTTTCCGTTGATGCTGCGGTGTCTCAAATGTCTCAACAGCATTCTTAATCACAGTTACTTTTGTATCAAGAAAGGCAGCTTGCAGATGGGTCTTTAGCGATAGAGCGAACTGTAGAACACAAATGTCGGTACAGCATCCGATGACGAAGATCTCATCGAAAACAGCATGATCAATAAGATAATCTTGAAACGCTTTTGTTTGAAAGCCATTGGTTGTATCTTTTTCAATACAAATCATTTGGTTCTGAAAAGGTTGAAGTTCTTCCACCAAACGGCTTTCGCTAGTACCGCTTATACAGTGTGGAGGGTAAAAAGAAAATTCTTTAGCGTCCGGTCGGTGACTGTCTAAAAAGGCAATTACTGGTTTTTCGGCTTGTGTAAATAACTTGATTAATTCACGGTTTTCATTGATAATGTTTCTTATAGTCCGATCACTGACGGCACCGTGTTCAATAAACCCTTGCACCATATCAACTACCACAAGTAAAACATTTTTATTCTGAATGTATTCACTGTCGGTCATATATTTCACCTCTGTTTATCTGATTAATTATACCACAAATTAAAAACCACGGAAAAAGGAGTAATACTATGGGAGAAATGATTCATGCGGGCCGCTATCACATCAGCGTAACCGATAAGTTTAAAGATATTGTTCTATCGGTTCGATTGATGGGAGAGAATCGGGAACCGGATGTTACGATGCGAAATTTGATCGGTCAGATTTTGATCGACCGCTGCGCTCTTTATCCAACCAAAGAAAAAATGACTGAAAAATGTGATGATCTTTACGGAGCTACTGTTGATACGAAAACCTCCTCTTATGGTAATGGACATTGTTTTGAATTACGGGCCAAAACCCTTAATAATCGCTATGCTCCGGATGAACCGTTTGATGGACTGCTTCAATTTATCCGTGAACTCTTTTTGAATCCGTTAATCGATGAGAAGACGCTTAGTGAAGCGAAAACCAATGTCTTGGCGTCTATTTTGCGTCAAGAAGATAATCCTTCTCATTTAAGCATGATGAAAGCATGTGAACTTGGAGGTTCAGGAACTCCATTAGCTGTATCAAGTCAAGGTAATAAGAAATTTATCGATAGTGTTAATATTGACGAAATTAGTGCTTATTATAAGAAAATGCTGATTGATGATCAATTTGATGTGTTTTGTGTCGGTGATGTTCATCCGGAACAGGTGTTGATCCAATTGCGAAAAACATTTGATTTCTTAAATGAGACCAATGTGACGCAAACTGCCTATGTATCTGAAGTTTTTCCTTACCAAGAAGGTCAGACAGTCAAACAGATCGAACAGACTTCACTGACACAATTATATGCGACGCAGACGGGGTTTAGTCATCCGCGTTTCAGTTCAAGCCGCTTGGCTGTTGTTATGCTTGGACAACTTCCTTCGTCCTTGATGTTTCAAGAAATACGTGAAAAACGCAGTCTTTGTTATTCAATCTATGCTTCTACGATCGCTTTTGATGGAATTATGTTTATTTCTACAGGCATCAGTCCTGAGAATATTGATGAAGTAAAAAAATTGATCAACGTCCAAATCGATACATTGAAATCCGGACAATTTGATGATGATTTACTAAAGATGGCTAAAGATATGATGATCTCATCCTTGAAGTCACTCAATGATGAAGCGTCGGCTGAAATCAATTTCTTTTATCAGCGCTTACTTGCCGGCAAGAATCCTTCGCTGGACACGGTGATGGAAGAAATCAACCAAGTGACTCGTGAGAAGATTATTGAAGCAGTCAACTACTGGCAACCGATCTGCAGTTATGCGGTCACCAAGGAGCAAGCAAATGGAAACGATCAATAATTTAAAATTGAATGAGTCTTATACCACTGAAACATTGGATAACGGACTGCGAATCTTCTATATTCATAAGCCCGGTTTCACATCTTCTACGGCTGTTTTGGCTGTACCATATGGATCTCTTGATGTCATGCAGAAATTACCGGATGGATCCATTCATTCGACGCATCCTGGAATCGCGCATTTTTTAGAACACAAATTATTCGAAAGTAATTCCGGTCAGGATGTCATGGAGTCTTTCAGTAAAATGTCGGCAAGTGTCAATGCATTCACTTCTTTCAACGAAACAGCTTATTACTTCACGACAAGTGAACTAGATTTTACGGAACCCTTGAACCTTTTGTTGGATTTCGTGCAGGAACTTTCAATTTCAGATGATTCTGTTGAAAAAGAAAAGGGTATCATAACACAAGAATTACGCATGTACATGCAAATGCCGGAAGCAAGGTTGATGTTTGAAACATATCGTTCACTCTTTGTGAACCATCCGGTACGGTTGGATATCGGAGGTACAGAAGAAAGTGTTTCGGCAATCACTAAATATGAACTGACACGTTGTTATAACGGTAATTATCATCCTAAAAATAGTGTTCTTGTGATCGTCAGCGGAATCGATTGCGCATCGGTCATTGATACAATCAGAGCTAACCAAGCCAAAAAGAAGTTCCCTGAATTTGAAAAACATACCCGTTATATCGAGAATGAACCAACGATGATCAATGAAGCAATCAAGACAGTTGAAATGGATATCACAGCCAAAAAGATTACGTATAGTTTCAAATTTGATGCTTTTGTCGGATCACCGATCGAACGCTTAAAAAAGGAATGGCAAGTAAGACTCTATCTTGAATTGTTGTTTTCTACATACAATCCAAAATATCAAACCTGGTTAGATGAAGGGCGTATTAACGATTACTTCGGATTTGAAGTTGATTTCACACCTGAATACGGATTTGCGATGTTTTTCGGTGAAGCAGAGAATGAACGTGATTTCACAGCTTTGGTTCATGAAGGTTTGAGTGAAGATGTTTCTTCGTTTCTGAGCCATTTCGATCATCTAAAGAAACGTTTCTATGGTCAAGCTGTACGTAGTCTCAATCATTTGGATGATATCGCGGTTACGTTTGCCAGATGTATTTTTCAAGATATTGACTATTTTGAGTATATGACGCTGGTAAATGAATTAAAACAAGAAGATATTTTCGAAGCCAAAGCGATGTTTGATTTCAACCGTTCAACCTTGTGTATCCTTAAGGGCAAAAGCGAATGATCAGCGGAGTTGGTTGCGATATTGTCTCGATCAGCCGATTTAATGGGGATAAACTGGAATCAATCGCCCATCGAATCTTAACTCAAGAAGAATCAGCCATTTTTAATACTCTCAATGTTGTGCGTAAAAGTGAATGGTTAGCCGGTCGTTTTGCGGCGAAAGAAGCGGTGTTTAAGGCCTTGAAACAATCCGTTCCAATCACTCAAATCGCAATTCTTTCAACATCAGATGGAATTCCGTATGTCTGTATAGAAGGATATGATATTCAGATATCGATCTCTCATAATGAGACTTCTGCAATGGCAGTAGCAATCGCAGAAAAACACTAAAGTTGCTAAAAATGCAAGTTTGTCCTAGAACAAACTTGCATTTTTTAGTAGATTCATGCAAGTTCATTCATTTGCATATTATTTTATAATCCTTCATAATGCATCTACTTACAAGGAGGATTCACATGTTGAATCAGGTCGTATTAGTGGGGAAGGTTGTTAATTTACCGGAAATCAAGGAGACTTCAAGCGGGATTAAACTGGCGCAAATGCTGATTGAAGTCGATCGTAACTTCCGAAACAGTCAAGGGGAATATGAGAAAGACCTGGTTATGTGTACCTTATGGCGTGGAATCGCTGAGTCAGCAATTGCACAATGTGGTATTGGTAGCCTGATTGGATTGAAAGGGCGCTTGCAGGCGAATAACTTTGATACTAAAGATAATGGTAAATTTTATTATTGCGAAGTCGTAGCTGAAAAAGTTTCTTTTCTAACAACGAAATAGACAGGATAAAACGGGTTAAACCGTTTTTTCTTTCGGTTAAATTGTGTATAATGAAGACACGAGGTGGACTATGGAACAATACCTTACTTTATTACGATCAATTCTTCATGATGGGAAAAAAAGGCAAGACCGGACGGCAACGGGAACCGTATCAACGTTCGGTTATCAGATGCGTATTCCGCTTGGCGAAGGGTTTCCTTTATTAACGACGAAAAAAGTTCATTTTAAATCCGTGGTTCACGAATTACTTTGGTTCATCAGCGGAAGTACGAATATTCGTCCTTTGGTGCTAAATAATGTCCGAATCTGGAATGAGTGGCCATTTGCGAAATATGTCAAAACAGTGGATTATCAAGGTGAGAATCTTACTGAATTCATCGATAAGATTCGTACCGATGAAAATTTCGCAGAAAAATACGGTGATTTAGGACCCGTGTACGGTAAACAATGGCGCGATTTCAACGGTGTTGATCAACTAAGTGAACTGATCAAGGGGTTGAAAGAGAATCCTTTTTCACGTCGACATATGTTGAGTGCTTGGAACCCGGCTGAAATCGATCAGATGGCTTTACCACCGTGTCATGTACTAATGCAGTTCTATGTGAGCGAAGATAAAAAACGTCTCTCTTGTCAGTTATATCAACGCTCAGCCGATGTTTTTTTGGGAGTTCCGTTTAATATTGCTTCCTATGCACTGCTAACTCATATGATTGCTCATGTCTGTGGCTATGAAGTCGGTGATTTTATCCATACTTTTGGCGATGTCCACATTTATCTTGATCATCTCGAACAAGTAAATACGCAACTTTTACGCACACCGCGAGCACTTCCAACCTTAACATTCAATCGTAAGGTCAGTGATATCGAGGATTTCAAGTTTGAAGACATCCTACTTGAAGGCTATGATCCTTATCCTGCGATCGCTGCCAAGGTAAGTGTCTAATGTTGAGTCTGATCGTTGCTTTCGACGAGAACCATGGTATTGGTTATGATGGTTGGATGCCTTGGCATTTGCCGGAAGATCTCAAACAATTTAAACAACGCACATTGAATCATAAGATTGTGATGGGAAAATCAACGTTTCTGGCGATCGGTAAGGCGCTGCCAAACCGAACCACATATGTGGTGACGCATGATAATAAATTTCGAGAAAAATTTTCAACTGTCGAAGTGATCCATGATCTGCCGACATTTCTTCGTGATCATGAGTTTATGAGCGAAGAGATCTTTATCTGCGGCGGTGCTTCTATTTATGCGCAAGCATTACCTTATTGTTCTCAACTTATCATTTCCGAAGTTAAGGGAGTTTTTCCAGCGGATACGCATTTTCCAATGATTGATTTGACTCATTTTGAAGAAGTTGAAAATCAAGAGTTTTCAGGATTTACATTGAAAGTTCTTAAGAGAAAGGCGACTTATGCTGAAACAATTTAAAAAAACGATGCTTTGGTTCAGAATTCTACCCCATCTTCCATCAGCTTATTTTTCTGCTCTGAAGACCGGAAAATTGGATTCGTTTGCCGAACGATATAAAGTTGCGCAGAAGTGGTGTCAATTAGTTCTTCGTAGATCAAATACGATTCTGACCGTTTCAGGGTTATCAAATATTCCACTCCAAGATGGTAATCTGTTTGCGATCAATCATCAGGGAAGCATGGATGCATTTGTCTTGATTGCAGCGATACCGGTTCCAATCACCGCTGTCAGTAAAATCGAAGGTAGAAAAATACCGATCATGGGTGAGTGGTATGATGTGCTTGAAGTTATTCTATTTGATCGAAAGAGTGCTAAAGACTCACTTCGAATGGTCAAAGAAGTTGCCAAGACACTGACTGCCGGTCGAAACGTTGTGATCTTTCCGGAAGGGACTAGATCTAAATCGGATAAAATGGGTGAATTTAAACCAGGAGCCTTAAAACCAGCCTACTTAGCTAAAGCACCGATCATTCCGGTTGCTTTGATCGATAGCTATAAAGTGTTGGATACTCCCGGTGATGGAAAATTTACCGTTAAGGTTCGTTTCGCACAACCACTTCATTATGAAGAGTATGGAACTTGGTCGACCCAAGAGTGCAGTGAAGTAGTCAAACAAAGAATTCAGGATGAAATGGATAAAGAAAGAGGGTAACCTTATGCGATTCGTTGATATTATTGAAAAAAAGCGTGATGCACAAATATTGACTACGGAAGAGATACAATTTTGGATCGAAGGCTATGTCAAAGGGGAAATACCCGATTATCAAGTCTCAGCTCTATTGATGGCAATCGTGTTAAATTCGATGAATGCGGAAGAAACAACAGCTCTGACATTAGCGATGATGAACAGCGGACTTGTGATGGATCTTTCCGAAATCAAAGGAATTAAAGTCGATAAGCACAGTACCGGCGGTGTCGGAGACAAGACGTCGCTCGTGTTAGGTCCGATCGTTGCCGCAGCCGGTGCGAAAGTCGCAAAGATGTCGGGACGCGGTCTTGGCCATACAGGTGGAACGATCGATAAATTAGAATCAATCCCGGGCTTCCATGTAACGCTTACGGAAGAACAATTCATCCACCAAGTTAATACGATCGGACTGGCCATAATCGGTCAATCAGGTGATCTAGTTCCAGCCGATAAGAAACTTTATGCATTGCGTGATGTTACCGGAACAGTACCTGCAATTCCCTTGATCGCGTCATCGATCATGTCGAAGAAACTAGCAGCCGGATCAGATGCGATCTTATTGGATGTCAAATACGGTGACGGAGCTTTCATGCATACACCAGAAAGAGCGATTGAACTTGCCAAAGCAATGATTGCGATCGGTCAAGGAATGGGTCGCGATACACATGCGATTATTTCAGATATGAACGAGCCGTTGGGGAATGCGATTGGCAATGCTCTCGAAGTAAAAGAAGCGATTGAAACACTTCATGGACGGGGTCCGAGTGATTTCACCGAACTATGCTTGGAAGCCGGAACGATCATGTTGCAACAAGCTAAAGTTGAAGTGGATCCGATACGCGCCCGCACACGGCTCGAACAAGTGATCAGTGATGGTTCAGCTTTTAATAAATTTGTTGAATTCGTTGGTGCGCAGGGAGGCAATCCCGACTACATTCTGCACCCTAAAAAACTACCGGAGGCTAAATTCAAAACCGAAATCAAATCCGATAAAGAAGGCGTGATTGATGTTATTCAAGCGATGGCATTAGGCACACTGGCGATGAAACTTGGTGCGGGACGAGCGACCAAAGAGGATCAGATCAACCCGGCCGTTGGAATTGTTTTAGCTAAAAAAGTTGGAATGCACGTTGAAAAAGACGAAACATTGGCTGTTATTCATCATGATAGTGAGCTTTCTGCTCAATGGGTTACAGATTTCAAGGCAACCATGGTCATCAGTGATACTCCAGCTATGCGTCAACCACTTATCTACGCAAAACTCTAGGGACAAAGCTTTGTCCCTTTTTTCTACCATAGGGTAAAGAAGTTTGGTATAATAGGTAAGGTGATGAAATGAGCTTTACGGTAACGAGTCAAGCATTTGAGGGTCCACTCGACCTCATGTTGCATTTGATTAAAGAAAAAAAATTAGATCTTTTTAATTTGGATGTGGACGAACTGATCTCACAGTATATTTTGTTTATCCACCAAATGGAAAATATGCATCTCGAAGTAGCCAGCGAATACTTGGTTGAGTTTGCTTCATTGACGGAGTATAAATCACGTAAATGTTTGCCCAAAGATGACAGTGCCTTTGAAGCTGATGATTATCAAGAAGATCCGAAAGAAGAACTCGTACGCAGATTACTAGAATATCAGAAATTCAAAGAAGTCAGCGGGCAGTTGCAACAACGTTACGAAGAACGGCAAACACAAATTTCACGACCTTTGGATAAAGAAGTAATGAAATTAGCCAGTGAAGAACAAATCAATTTTCTACAGGGAAATAGTTATGATCTGATCAAAGCTATGAAAAAATGTATGCAACGATTTAATAGTATCTCCGGTAATACTGAAATCAAAATTGCGCAAAAAGAACTGTCGATTGAACAGCGCACAGTCCAGTTACGCGTGATCATCGACCAGTTAGATCAACCGTTTTCGTTCACAGAATTGACAGCCGATTGTTTGGAAGTACATATGGTGATTGTAACCTTTTTAGCGATTCTCGACATGCTGCGTCTGCAGGAACTGGTTTATCAGGTCGAAAACGATGAAATTTGGTTTAGAAGGAGTGAATGAAATGGAACCGAAAATCGAAGCAGTATTAGAAGGTATTTTATTTGTTTTCGGTGACGAAGGGGCAACACTGAGTCAATTAAGTGATGCCGTTACAATGCCGTTGGAAAATGTGAAAGATTTATTAAATCAAATGATTATTTCATTTGCGGAAGATAAGCGCGGAATCGAATTGGTTTGTTATAACGACACCTTCAAATTTATTTCTAAACCCTTCATACACACTTATATTCAACGTATTCTGACTCTTTCGAAATCGCGTCAACTCTCACAATCGGCTCTGGAAACATTAGCGATCATAGCGTATAAACAACCGATCACACGTGTCGAAATCGAAGAGATACGCGGTGTCGGATGTGAAATGATGTTAAAAAAACTTCAAGCTCAGGATTTAGTTCGAGAACTTGGTCGTTCGGATGCTCCGGGCAGACCGATACTTTATGAGATCACCGATGAATTTTTAGATCTATTCAAGTTGATTAGTTTGGATGAACTTCCGCACCTGCCGGATTATGAGCAGGAAACAACTGTGAACACACAGTTGTTTGAATAAGGAGAAAAAATGGAACGATTACAAAAAGTAATAGCACAAGCAGGAATTGCATCACGTCGTAAGGCCGAAGAAATCATTCTTGCGGGACGTGTCAAGGTTGATGGTGAGGTTGTAAACACACTTGGATTTAAAGTAAAAAAAGGCAGCGAAGTCATGGTTGACGGAGTCAAATTAAACGGGGAAGATAAAGTCTATTATATTATCAATAAACCTAAAAAAATCATCTGTTCACTTAATGACGAGCACGGACGTAAGACTGTTGTGAGTCTTTTAGAAGAGGTCAATCAGCGTATTTTTCCGGTAGGTAGATTGGATTATGATACATCGGGAGTTTTACTTTTGACCAATGACGGAGAGTTCGCCAATGAGATGACTCATCCGCGTTTTCACTTGCCGAAAACCTATGAAGTTAAGATCAATTCAGTATTAACGACACCTGAAATCAAGAAACTTGAAAAAGGTGTTGAGTTAGATGACGGAATCATGACGCAAGCAGCGAAAGTTTGGGTCACAAATAAAGATTTCGAGAAAAAAACAACTGATTTCGATCTGACGATCCAAGAAGGTAAAAACCGTCAGATCAAACGTATGGCAGAGGCACTTGGCTATGAAGTCATTCGTTTACATCGTAAGAAATTTGCGTTTTTAACGGTGGCCGATTTGGCTCCCGGACAATATCGTCGCTTGAAGCCATTTGAAGTAAAGCAGTTGCGTAAGTTGGCTAATGATGGAGAAGTTATTTAAATGCAGCAGTATTTCTTAACGACAGAGTTACATGTGGGCAAGCTGATCTTGCTTCCCAAAGAAGTGTCAAACCATCAATTGCTTGTTCTGCGATCCGGCGAAGGGCAGAAATTCCGGCTTGCTGATGGTCAGGGAAATGTTTTTTTGGCATCACTCATATTGAATCAAAATCAAGCCAGCGCTCTCATTGAGGAGAAATTAGTGATCGAATCAGAAATGAAAACGCGTGTGACGATTGTTCAGGGATTGATCAGAAGTGAAAAATGGGATTACTTCTTACAGAAAGCTACCGAAAGCGGCGCCGTTCGCATCGTTCCGTTGATCATGGATCGATGTGTTGTCAAATTCAACGCTAAAGAGGATATGAAAAAGATTATACGCTGGAATAAAATTGCGAGTGAAGCTGCTGAACAATCGGGTCGATGTCTTGTTCCTGAAGTTACTGAACCGATCAAACTTTCTCAGATCAAGTCTTATTTGAGTTGTTCGAACTTCGTTGCCTATGAAAAAGCAGATGCTAAAAGTTTATTACTTAAAAATCTCCTTAATAAAACGGATTCGATTACTATTGTGATCGGCTGTGAAGGCGGTTTTACAACCCAAGAGATTGATCAGCTTAATGAAGCAGGATTTATTGATTGTAGTCTTGGAAAAAGGATATATCGTGCTGAAACGGCATCCGTCGTTGCGTTGACAACGATCGAATGCTGTTTGGAATAGAGGGGTAAGATGGATATTCTTGAAAAAATTCTTAGAAAAGATAATCGTTTAACGACGCTCAACAATAAAAAAGACAAAAAAACAGCCAAACAGATCATCAAATTATTTTCCGGATATCGAATTTCACTCGATATTAAGGAAGATCTGACTTTTTTTGATGCGTTGATTATGGCGGAGAGTTTAAATAACAAACTTGCACTTGAAAATCAGTATGATAAATCTCGAACGGGTCTCTATGACGTATGGGATATTTTATCGTATCAAGAGCGAAATGGATTTATCAACAAAGATTTGGATTTGATCAAAAAAGAGATGCATGGATTTATGGATGATGAACATCATACGATTTGGATCACTTTCTTTGATGAACTTTTAAACTCACTTTATAATAAAGAAATGGTTATTTTCGAACTTCAACAATACTATCGTTTGTATCGCGATTTCTCGCAACGACTTACAAAAACACATCACTATGGTTTATTGCCTTATCGAAATTCATTCTTGGATATCACTTTGTTGTCCCAAAATGAAAAGTGTGTAGTTTTTTATTACCAAAATACCCGGTGTCTTTATCGGCTTACAAGTGACTTTTCTTTAAGGAAGATCCCTTTATCGAAAGTTTTGTGTAGTTTACATCCCATCAACGAACAATTATTGAAAATAGCGAATCCGTTACTTGAATGCGATGATACAGCATTAATCGATCAATTGATTGTCTCGGACCTAATAAGCATCAAAACTAAAAAGCGTCTTACAAAAGCAAAACCTCGCATTTTAGGGGTAGCTAAAGAGACAACGAAATGACAACCTTTGCGATTGCGACACTCGGGTGTAAAGTAAATGCATATGAATCCGAGAGTTATATTCAGAGTCTGGTAGCAAATCAATTTGAGCAGGTTGATTTCAAAGAAATTTCGGATATCTATATCATTAATACGTGTTCGGTGACGAATAATGCGAGTTCGAAAAGTCGCCAAAAGATCTCACAAGCCCAACGATGTAATCCCTTGGCATTGATCGTTGTCGTGGGTTGTTATGTGCAGACGCATCACGAAGAACTAAAACAACAATTAGGTATCGATATTTTGATCGGAGCAGCCGGTAAATCACAGTTACTTGAATTGATCCATCATGCATTACGAAATCGTGATCAACAATTCGAAACAGAATTGACAGAAGTCATGAAATTCGAAAATCTCATTGTTGATAATTTCAGCCATCAGACACGTGCTTTTCTAAAGATACAAGATGGGTGTAACCAATACTGCAGTTATTGTATCATTCCATATGCCCGAGGCAGAGAACGTTCACTGTCGATTGAGCAAGTTGTCGACTCTGCCCGTGTACTCAGTCGTTCGCATCTCGAAATCGTGTTAGCCGGGATTCATACCGGTCGTTATGGTAAAAATGAAGGTCATCATTTAACAGAACTTCTGCAACGCTTGAGTAGTGAGATTCCGGAATTGAAACGGATCCGTATCTCATCGATCGAGATGACTGAGGTTAGCAATGAATTGATCGAACTTATCGCTTCGAACTCAACAATAGCCCATCATCTGCACATCCCCCTACAATCAGGATGTGATGCGACACTTAAGCGTATGAACCGACCGTATTCCATCAGCGAATATATGGATCGGTTAAATGATATACGGAAACAGATACCGGATATCAGCATCAGTACGGATCTGATTGTTGGTTTTCCGGAAGAAACTGATGAGGAATTTGAAGCAACAATGAGATCACTCAAGCAGGCTGAGTTCTCCTTTATTCATGTTTTCCCATATTCGAAACGTGAATATACAGTAGCTGCAACCATCGAAAATCAAGTTTCATCGTTGATAAAGAAACAAAGAGTCCATAAAGTTAGCCAACTTTCACTTGAAATGTATGAAAAATACATGAATCGCTTTATCGGGAAAGAAATAAGTGTTATCATCGAAAAGCAGACAGCCGAAGGATATTTCGGTCACAGCAGCGAATATATGCCGGTGTTTATCGAATCCGAGGAAGCTTTGCGTACTCGGACAATGGTAAATGGAATCGGATCAGCCGTAAAGAATGGAAGTATTACGGCCAGAAAAGAGGGATAGTTCATGATGTTACTGTCGAAACTGTTTGCGAAAGCACCCGATTTAGAAATCCAGAACTTAATGATGGATTCTCGTCAAACATGTGAGAAGTCGATTTTTTTCTGTTTAAAAGGAATGATGAATGATGGTCATAAGTTTATCGCTCAAGCTGTCACTAACGGTGCTGTGTGTGTCGTACACAGTGATCCGGTCGATAATTATATCGAAAACGTAGTTTATATCAGAGTTGACAATGTTGTCGAGGTACTGAACACAGTAGCTGCTCAATTTTTTGGAAACCCGAGCGAAAAAATGACAGTGATCGGTGTTACGGGAACCAATGGTAAATCGACCATTGCCCTCAGTATCAAAAATATATTCAATAAATTCAAACCAACGGGTTATATCGGAACGATAGCGGTTGAATATGGTGACATAAAAGAACTACCTTTGTTGACAACGCCAGAGATCGTTCCTTTGCATGAAATTCTAGCCAATATGGTTGAGCGTGGGATCAAAGCAGTGACCCTTGAGGTTTCATCGCAGGGTCTTGAACAAAACCGTGTTGCTTCAATTGACTTCGATACCTGTATCTTCACGAACTTAACTCATGATCATTTAGATTATCATGGAACAATGGAAAACTATTACGATGCTAAGAAGAAATTATTTACAAACCTCAGTAAAGATAAAACTGCCATCATTAATATCGATGATCCTTATGGTCAACGCTTACTTCAAGAATGTGAAGCGCATATCGTTAGTTACGGTATCAACAATCAAGCGAATTATATGGCTAAAAATATCCAAATCTTAGCGGATCGAACCGTATTTACTTTACAATGTTATCAAGATGAGTATCGTGTCGAAAGTAATCTTGTCGCAATGTTTAATCTCTATAATCTACTTGCGATCATGGCTGCCTGTCATCAAAACGGAATGAAAATGGAAGATATCATTCAATCTGTGCGACATATCCAACAGGTCGACGGACGAATGGAATTGATCGAGGAAGGTCAGCATTTTAGTTGTATCGTCGATTATGCGCATACACCGGATGGTTTTGAGAAGATATTCCAATTCGCTAAAGCCATTACACCGAAGGGCAAAAAAATCATATCTGTCTTTGGAGCTGCCGGAAAACGGGATACGAAAAAACGTCCGATTTTAGGATCTATTAGCGACAATTACTGTAGTATGATCATCTTAACGGAAGAAGATCCGCGCAATGAAACAGTTCATGGAATTTGCGCACAAATCGCTAAGGGAATTGTCAAAACCAATTACAGTATTGTCGAAGATCGTTATGATGCGATTCGTCAAGCATTGGAAATGGCGAACGACGGTGATACGGTATTGATTTTAGCTAAAGGTGATGAGACGTATATGTATCGCGAATTCGGACGTGAAGCATGGATCGGTGATGATGAATCAGCACGTGAAATATTGAAAGAGATTATTTTAAAAAAGGAGGAATTTGAATGAAATTGAACAAGTATATCGACCACACATTGCTGAAAGCCAACAGTACACAACAACAAATTGAAAAACTTTGCAGTGAAGCTCTTGAATACGATTTTGCGTCGGTTTGTATCAACCCTACATGGGTTGCGCTTTGCGCTAAACGTTTGTCTGGAAGTGATGTCAAAGTATGTACAGTCATCGGATTTCCACTCGGTGCTACGTCCGCTCAAGCTAAAGCGTTCGAAACATCCGAGGCATTACGTCAAGGAGCTGAGGAATTCGATATGGTAATCAATATCGGAGCCTTGCTGGATCGTCGGATGGATGAAGTCATTGCTGATATCGAAGGTGTTGTCGCAGCTGCTTCCGGTAAGACAGTTAAAGTCATTATCGAAACATGTCTGTTAAGTGATGAAGAAAAAGTCCTTGCTTCACAGGCAGTCGTAAAAGCCAAAGCCCATTTCGTTAAAACATCGACCGGCTTTTCAACAGGTGGAGCAACCATCGACGATGTTCGTTTACTGAAAAAGACGGTTGACGGTAAAGCACTTGTCAAAGCAGCCGGCGGTGTTCGCAGTTATGAAGATCTTGTGATTATGATCGAAGCAGGAGCAGATCGAATCGGTACTTCGGGTGGCGTTCAATTGATGGCCGGTAACAAGCCGACCACCGGTTATTGAAAATAAATCCAATTATTTTCAATAAGATTCATATTATGCACATTACGACTTGATTTTTATGTACATGTTGGATATAATAACAATGCTAGAATCAGAGGGGAGGTTGTTTATGCCAAGAGTTGTATTAAAAGAGAATGAGGTGCTTGACGACGCATTACGCCGTTTCAAACGCCAGGTTTCTCGCAACGGAACCCTTGCTGAGGCTCGCAAAAGAGAGTTTTATGTAAAACCAGGCGTCCGTCGCAAACTAAAGTCGGAAGCTGCAAGAAAAGCACGTCGTACTAAATAAGAAGCAGAAATGCTTCTTTTTTTATTTGATTTCTTCGGTGTAACAGGTAAAATAGAAGTAACAGTGGGAGGAATCTGATGGACAAACATACGATCCTACATTTTCCGGAAATGACGATGGATGAATCCAAGGAGCTTTTTGGGAATCAAGACAAAAACTTAAAAATATTGATGCACGTCTATGAGACAGAAATTATCGTTAAGGAAGACCAATTGATCATCAACAGTATCGATGATCAGTTGGTTCATCAAATCGAAGCGACAATGCTGAGTTTACTTGAAATGATACGTGCTTCACAGACGATCGATGAACGCGATGTTATCTATCTCACTAAACTAGTTAAATCAAACCAACAAAAAAAAGTGGCAGATCTGACGGCGCGACCTTTGGGACGAACTGCACAAGGAAAACTGATTTTTCCGAAGACACTAGGACAAAAAAAGTTTGTTGAGGCGATGCGGTCTTTTGAATTGGTTTTTGCGATCGGACCGGCCGGAACGGGAAAAACGTATCTGTCGGTGGTCTATGCGGTTCAACTACTTAAACATGGGGATATCAAAAAAATAATACTCACACGACCGGTAGTCGAAGCAGGGGAAAGTCTAGGCTTCTTACCGGGTGATATGAAAGAAAAGGTGGATCCGTATCTTCGACCTCTCTATGATTCGCTGCATGATTTATTGGGTGTGGATCAAGTCAATAAATTAATGGAAAAAGGGATTATTGAGATCGCTCCGCTTGCTTATATGCGCGGACGGACATTAGAAGATGCATTTATCATCTTAGATGAGGCACAGAATACGACTAATATTCAGATGAAAATGTTTTTAACACGTATGGGTTTCCATTCAAAAATGGTAGTTACCGGGGATGTCACGCAGATCGATCTCAAATATGGAAGTTCAGGCTTGATCACAGCGAAAAAGGTGTTGGATTCCATCAAAGAATTAAAATTCGTTGAGCTTACGAGTTTAGATGTTGTTCGACATCCATTAGTTCAAAAGATCATTGATACCTATCAGGAAAAGGAGTAAACATGGCAAAGATATTATTTGTGGATGATGAAAATAACATCCGTCGTTTGGTCGGCTATGATTTGAAAATGGCAGGGTATGAATATACTCTTTGTGAAAATGGTCAAGAAGCCTATATTGCGGCCTCCACTGAAATATTCGATGTGATCGTCATTGACTGGATGATGCCAGTGCTCAGTGGGATTGATCTGGTGCGAAAACTCAGAGACCATGACAATAATGCCGTCCTGATCATGTTGACTGCCAAGGATGAGGAAGAGAGCTTATTGGAAGCTTTTGATGCCGGCGTTGACGATTATATGACAAAACCGTTTTCTTCACGTGAACTACTGGCGAGAATCACTGCCCATTTAAGACGCAAACCGATTGCTAAAAATGCAGCCCTTTTAAGTTATAGCGATATCGCTATGGACTTAACACGACGTGAAGTGAAGATCAACGGAAGATCCATTGAACTTACCAAAAAAGAATTTGAATTACTGGAATATTTTATGCGCAATCCACGCATCGTTCTTTCGCGTGATGCTATTTTAAATGATATTTGGGATTTTGATTATGATGGCGATACACGTATCGTTGATGTGCATATTTTCAAATTACGTGCGAAATTACAACCAAGTAAAGCATCATTGCGCGCATCACGCGGAATTGGTTATATTCTTGAGGAAGAAGTATGAGCATCTATGACAATCTAATATTGCTTGTGGCATTGCTCTTTGCGGAATTACTTGCAATCTCGAATGTGCTACCTGACTGGATCATTATTTTAACTTGTTTTTTGGGTTTTTCGATGATCATTGCACGTAAAACTCAGATCTGGAAAAAGAAGCATTGGGAAATGACTTCCATTTATGAAAAAGAAATCAGTGATAGTGATAAAGCGATTCGATTGAAATCACAACAGTTATTGACAATGGCAACCAACATCCCTTCACCGTTAGCCCTGATGGATTCACGGGGTCAGATCCTGATGACCAATGCAAGTTTTTCAGAGTTTGTTGAGGCAGACAATACCGAACAGCTTAATTACCAAAGTCGTGCGTTGAATTTTGAAGTTCGTATTTTTGCGAAAGATGCGATTTTTAAAGAAATTTCGTTGATCAAGAACATTCATATCAATGACAGTGACTTTCAAGCACTTTCCGTTCCGATACACGAGAATAACCGTTACTCCGGATGTTTACTGGTGTTCCAGGATGTCACACGGCTATTGGAAGGGGAACGCATGCAAAAGCGCTTTATTGCTGATGCATCGCATGAACTTCGTACACCTTTAGCTTCAATCAAAGGAATGAGCGAGATTTTAAATCGTGATGATTTCGATGATGACGAAACAAGAAAAGAGTTTTTGATCCAAATCGCCAAGGAAAGTCAACGTATGGAAAATATGATTCAAGAATTATTGATGATATCCCGCTTATCAGCGAACAAAGTACCGTTAAATACAAAGTTGGTGAATCTTAATGATGTGATCGATATGGCTTATTCGACTGTCATGCAGGAAATGCGTGCTAAAAACGTAACTTTCAATAAAAGTATGGATGATATTCCGTCGATCATCGGCGACCCGCAAAAACTTTATCAGATATTCACTAATTTATTGGTCAACGCGATCCAATATACAGATAGCGGTGAAATCAGTATAACAGCAAAAGAAATCATCGATGGAGTCGAAATCATTGTCAGTGATACCGGAAGCGGTATTCCGCAAAAAGATATCGAACATATATTTGAACGTTTTTATCGTGTTGAATCGCATCGTTCACGTCAAAGCGGCGGCAGTGGACTAGGCTTGGCTATCGTTAAATCTTTGGTATTGGCTCATAATGGATCGATTAAAGTCATCAGTGAACTTGGCCAAGGAACATCGTTCGTCATTATTCTCCCGCTTTAAATTAACACAACCTTAACAATACCTTCATAGATAATTAATGAAGACTTGTTATAGTATCCTTGTTAAACGGAGGGTAATATGAAAAAATTACTGTTTATTGGATTAGCAACACTATTATTGGTTGCAGGATGTGCTACAACAACGAAAAAGATTACTGGAAAGATCAATATTTATACACGAGATTCTACTTCAGGGACAAGAGAAGCTTATGAAGGTTTTATCGGTTACAAAGGCAAATTAGCTGCTACTGCGATCGAGGTCACTTCAAACGGGGACATGGCTGCAAAAGTTGGAGCTGATGCAAATGGAATCGGTTATGTTTCATTAACGACAGATTTTGCTGCCAACAATCTAATCGCATTGCATTATGAAGGCGTGACGGCAAGCGTCGCAACAACCTTAGACGGTACCTACAAACTTCAACGTCCATTCAATTTTGTGACAAGAGCAGCGGGTGATTTCGGTAGTACCGACAAAGAACAATTAGTGATGGCGTTTATTGATTTCTTGCAGAATTCAATGGAAGGTCATGAAGCAGTTAAAGCAGCAGGTGGTATTGTTGATGCTACGAAAGGTGTCGCTTGGGCAACCTTAAAAACAAAATATCCGGTTGTATCAAAAGATAACACCGCTTTGACAATCTATACAGCAGGTTCGACATCAGTTGATAAAACATTAAAAGCCGCGTTAGAAGCATTCCAACCGATGGCGGGTAATTTCAAGATCAATATGAATCAAACCGGTTCCGGCGATGGGCACAAACGTGTTCTTGGATCTGAAAAAGATGGAGCCAACAAAGCAGATATCGGCTTCGCATCGCGTAATTTCTCAGCCACTGAGGATGTTACCAAAGCAGCTAAGAGCGGTACCTACTGTATCGATGCTGTTGTAACCGTTGTTAATAAGAAGAATACAATTATGACTAGCTTGACAAAAGATCAAACATTCAGTATCTATACCGGCACTTTAGCCAAATGGGAAGACATTAAATAAAAGTTGAATGTTCGGAATTGCTTAGCTTCACAGCTAAGCATTTCTTGCGTCAAGGGAGATAAGAAAAATGGATAAAATCGTTCGTAATCATATCAGTATAAAGAGTCTGAGACGTAAATACATTCAGGACATTTTCGTCAAGAATTTATTTAGAATCATGGCTCTTTTGTCATCCTCGGTGATCATTTTGATCATACTTTTTATTCTGATCAAAGGTTCGGCCCCGTTTATTCCCAATTATAAATATGGCACAATCTCACTCCCTAACTTTCTGTTTGGAACTGTATGGCGTCAAGATGCCGGTATTTATGGGGTCGGGTTTATCGTTATTAATACCCTCATGAGTGCTTTTGGCGCATTAATACTGTCATTTCCGATATCGGTATTAACAGCTCTGTTTATTGTCAAGATTGCGCCGCGTAAAATCGCTTCGCTCATGCGGACGATCGTTGAATTACTGGCGAGTATTCCGTCTGTTGTTTATGGTGTATTTGCGGCCGGAACAATCGTGGCGTTTGTTAAAATCATCGGATCATCGCTAGGGATCGTAACCGCCGGCGGAAATTCAATGCTGGCTGTTATTATGCTTCTTGCGATCATGATATTTCCAACCATTACCTCGTTATCGATTTCGGCGATTGAAGCTGTTGATCCCGATTTAGAATTAGCCTCTTTAGCACTAGGAGCGACCGAAACACAAACTCATTTCAAAGTGGTACTGAGCAGTGCCAAATCCGGTATTTTCGCGGGTGCGATTTTAGGTTTGGGAAGGGCTTTCGGAGAAGCAACGGCTGTCAGTATGGTCGCTGGGAATAAACTGTTTGGACCGACTTTCAATCTGTTGGATATTACACGTACACTGACAAGTACTATGTTGGCAGGGCTAAAAGAAACAACGGGTTTGGATTATGATATCCGCTATTCTGTCGGTATCGTATTAATGGCAACGATATTGGTTTCTAATTTACTCTTGAATTATATAAAGAACAGGATTGGTAACAAAGTATGAAAGTAACTGAAGCAATGATTAAAAACAGAAGAGGTAAAGATCGTTTCCTTCAAACGCTTACGTTGATTTCCAGTTCGATCAGCGTACTGATTTTAATTATGATTTTCTTTTTTATCTTTCAGAAAGGTGCCGGTTCGTTGAGTTTCAAACTATTAACGGATGATTATTGGGCAAAGAATTACTTATTGGATATTCCGGCCGAACAAACTGGTACGTATGTAAAGCCGACAAATCTACCCATCGATAGTTTCTGGTCGACTAAATATGGCTTTGCGGTGACCGATGCATTGAGTCATGAAAAACAAAAACTGATTCTTATTGAGTATATCGATCCAATGTCTCCGCTCGCTAAAGTCACAGATGCCAGCTCAGGTCCGAATTTCGGAAAACAACAAGTAATCAAAGTCGGTATGCAAATTCAGAAAATCGGATATGTCGATAATAATGGAGACACGCGCTCAGCCGGAACGATTGCCGATCAAAATGCGAAAACTCTGATTGACACCTTGGACTCATCCGCGTTAACATTGAATCAGGCTTATATCAAAACCACCGGTGGTGGAATCCGAGGCTCGATTGTTTCGACATTTTATTTGATTCTTATTTCCTTGTTGCTGTCTGTACCCATCGGTATTATGACAGCGATCTATTTAAATGAGTATGCGAAATTTAACCGATTCACACCTTGGTTGCGTTCGAGTATCGAAATGTTGACCGGTGTTCCGAGTATTATTTATGGTTTGATGGGAATGGTTGTGCTATATCCTGTCACGGCGCTGTTTAAAGCCTCTGGGACAAGTATTCTGTTAGGTGGCTTAACATTATCTGTGATTTTGCTTCCGACGGTTATACGCTCGACTGAAGAAGCATTGAAGGTAGTTCCGGAACATTTCCGTGATGCCAGCTTATCGTTGGGTGCCAATCAAGCCCAGACCATCTTTAGAATCGTTCTTCCTTCAGCGATCCCCGGAATTCTATCGGCCATCTTACTGGGTCTAGGAAGAATCATCGGTGAATCAGCAGCGTTGATTTACACAATGGGAACTTTCGTTAACGATTCTCCAACCGTACTCACCGGAGGAACATCGTTAGCTGTCCATATTTGGTCATTGATGAGTGGCGAACAACCGAACTTTGCTTTGGCAAGTGCCATATCGATCATTATTTTGGTGATTGTGTTGGTTTTGAATATGAGTGTTAAACTATTATCCAGCCGTTTAAGAAAAACATGGCAGTAGGAGGTCATTATGGAAAATATATTTGAAATTCGCGATCTGGATTTATTTTATGGTACCAACCAAGCATTGAAAAAGATATCGATGGATATTCATCGTAATGAAGTTACAGCCTTCATTGGACCCTCCGGTTGTGGTAAAAGTACATTTTTACGGTGTTTCAACCGTATGAACGACTTGATTCCGGATTGTCGGGCTGTGGGTAAAATGACTATGAATGATTTGGATATCATGTCGGCAAAAGTGAATGTAGTTGATCTTCGAACACGTGTCGGAATGGTCTTCCAAAAACCAAATCCGTTTCCGATGAGTATCTATGAAAATGTTGCGTACGGTCTTCGTTGTCAGAATATCAAAGACAAGAAGATTTTAGATCAAATAGTGACGCAATCGTTAAAAAAAGCAGCCTTATGGGAAGAAGTCAAAGATCGTCTGAACGAAAATGCGTATAAACTATCCGGTGGGCAGCAACAGCGTTTATGTATCGCTCGTGCGATCTCAATGGAACCGGATGTGATCTTGATGGATGAACCAACCAGCGCATTAGATCCGATCGCTACATCGAAAATCGAAGATTTGATTCAAGAGTTAAAACGTGATTATACGATTATTATTGTTACTCACTCGATGCAACAGGCAGCCCGTGTAAGTGATTACACTGCTTTCTTTCTGTTAGGTGAAGTGATTGAATTTAACAAGACTAAAGTCTTGTTTCAGATACCTTCCGACAAGCGTACGGAAGATTATATTACCGGAAGATTCGGGTAGGAGGAAACCATGGTAAAAATCGATACAGAATTAGCGTTGTTTCAGGATTCAATCTTGAGTATGTCGGACAAAGTCCGAAAGATGTATTTGTGGGCATTGGAAGTATTGCGTACCGGAAACAAAGAAAAAGCACTGGCCATCATTGAACTGGATGAATTCGTCAACAATGACGAAGAAGAAGTCAATGACCGCGGATTAGAAGTTCTTTCGCTGCTTTCGCCGGTTGCGAGCGATCTTCGTATCGTTATCGCCGGTATCAAGATCGCAAGTGATATCGAACGGATTGGGGATTATGCAAAAAATATTGCCCGTTATGTGATCAAAAATGATAAATTGGACGATGAAGTACTCGAATATGCACAGCGAATCGGTGATATCTTTATTGAACTCTACGATAATGCGATCGATTGTTACAAGAAAAGAGACGCAAAGACAGCCCTTGAAATTCCGCAAATGGATGATGAAATCGACGAAGCTTTTGTTCAACTGATCAATCATATCGAAGAACTGATGAATGCAGGAACTACGATTCCGCATTTAGTTCAAACAGTTGCCATGTTAAGAAACATTGAACGTGCCGG
>JBBRCP010000007.1:0-37454 GCA_038204785.1 Erysipelotrichales bacterium | reverse complement strand
TAATTTGAAGCGTTTTGCTGATAGAGAAGAAATGGAGATTGTAAGCATCTACGAGGATGCCGGTAAATCTGGTAAATCCATAGAAGGCAGACCTGCATTTAAGCAAATGCTTTTTGATATTGAAAACGGTTTAGAGATTGAATATATATTGGTGTACAAGCTATCCCGTTTTGGCAGAAATGCCGCCGATATTTTGAATTCTTTAGAGCACGTTCAAGCCTTTGGCGTAAATTTAATCTGTATCGAAGAAGGCATTGATTCCTCTCAAACGAGCGGAAAGCTTTTGATTTCAGTGTTGTCTGCCGTTGCTGAAATAGAACGTGAAAACATCATCGAGCAGACAATGAACGGACGAAAAGAAAAAGCCCGCCAGGGCGGATGGAATGGTGGATTTGCACCTTATGGCTACTTTCTTAAAGATAAGCAGCTTTTCATTCAAGAAGAGGAAGCAGAGGCCGTGCGAATTATTTTTGATAAATACTCGAGAGAGCACATGGGATTTTTTAAAATAGCCAATTACCTTAACTTGCAAGGTATCCAGAAAATACAACGAAATAACGGCACCCTCTCCCACTGGACTACACACTTTGTCAGAATGATTATTGACAACCCTGTTTACTGCGGTAAGATTTCTTACGGCAGGCGCGTTCGCGAAAAGGTAAAAGGATCTAAAAACGAATATAAGCAAGTACCGAAAGATGATTATATTATTGCAGAAGGGCAACACGAGGCTATTATAAGCGAAGAACTTTGGGATGCAACCCATGTATTAAGGAAACTAACTGGCGTTAAGTCCCCTTCTAAAATTGGTCGATACAGAGTTCACTTGTTAAGCGGTATTTTAAAGTGTCCAAAATGTGGCGGCCCAATGTATACCAACAAACACGCTTGGACAAACAAGGATGGTACATACAGAGAGATTTATTATTATGTATGTAGCAAATCTAGAACAGCAAACGGAAAAACCTGTGGTTATTCTTCTATGCTCAAAAAAACTGACATTGAACCCCTTGTCATTGAAGCAATCCGAGAGCTGATTAAAAATCAGGATTTTGCAGGCGAAGTCAAATCAAGGATAGGAAAAGAAATAGATACCTCCACTTTGAACAGAGAGCTGAAAAATTATGAATCCAAGTTAAGAGAGATAGAACTGAATAAAACACGGCTTGAAAATGAAATTGACAGTTTGCCTGAGAATACGCCTTTCAGAGAACGCAAAGTTAATGATATGACCCTCAGACTTGATGGACTATATGACATAATTATTGAGCTTGAAGAAAAAATTAAGGATGTAAAGCTGCGTCGTAAAGCCGTAGAGCAAGATGCTATTACCTTAGAAAACATCTATACCCTATTGGCTAACTTTGATAAAATTTACGACAAAATCACCGATGACGAGAAAAAATCTCTGATTTCTTCGCTACTCAAAGAAATAGAGATTTTCCCGTGTGACGAGGCTGACCTGCCCCTAAAATCAATTTTGTTCAATTTTCCGGTTTATAAAGACGGTGGTGATGTTTGTGGGTATACATGGGATAAAAGCACGCACGTCTCAACGTGATATGTTTGAGGAAACATGTCAACCGGTTGGATTTTCTTGACTGAATATCCTTTTGTTTGAAATAGATTGATGTCTCTGGCTAATGTCGCCGGATCGCATGATATATAGACAATACGCTCAGCTTGGATCGCTACGATCGATTCGATTGTAGGTTCATCAAGACCTTTGCGTGGAGGATCAACAATGATAACGTCGATCTTTTTGTTTTCTTCGCTTAATTGAGCACTGATGCCGGCAACATCACCGTTGAACCAAGTGATGTTTTCGATATGATTGATAGCAGCGTTGGCTTTTGCGTCTTGGATCGCTTGAGGGAGAATTTCAACCCCTAAAACTTCTTTGACTTTACGGCTGACCCAAATAGCAATCGTACCGATTCCACTGAAAAGATCCATAACTGTATCTGTTTCTTTCAAGTCCGCAAATTCAGCTGCCAGATCATATAGAACTTTAGCTTGGATCGGGTTGACTTGGTAGAAAGATTTACTGGAGATCTGGAATTTAAAATCACCCAGTTGATCGGTAATCGTAGATTGGGTTGTCAAACATCTGTCTTCATTACCCAAAAGAACATTGTCATTACGGTTATTCAGATTTTGAACGACTGATTTGATATTTGGGAATGTTTCCAATAATCCTTCAACAAGTTGTTTGCGTTGCGTCAGATCCCAGGTATTGGTGATTAAAACAACCATGCATTCATCCGTTGCGAATGCTTTCTTTAACAAGACAGTTTTCAGCATTTCCGGTTTCAATTCTCTGGAGTTATAGAAGTCGAGGATATATTTCAAGATATTGTTTTGTTCAGAGGGTTGTAGAAAACAATCGCTGAACGGAAGAATATCATGCGAATGCGAACGATAAAATCCACTGACGAGTAAACCGTTTTTATCCATTTCAAATGGTACTTGAACTTTATTTCTGTAATTCCAAGGTGTATCCATCGTGATAATTGGGTTGACTATACAGTCCGTTTTTGCGATACGTTTCATCACATTTTCAACACGACTTTGTTTAAATTCGGCTTGTGTTTCTGCCGACATATGTTGGATCTGACAGCCTCCGCATTGGTAAGCGATCGGACACGTCGGGATCACACGTCCCGGGGCATCGTTCAGACGTTTCATAGCACGTCCGTATCCATAGTTCTTCTTGACGTTGATCAGTTGAACTTCAGCTGTTTCACCTAAAATCAAATCTTTTACGAAGACGCAAAATCCATCTTCGGTTTTTCCCATTCCTAAGCCTTCTGAATCATAATCGATGCATGTTATCGTAACCAGTTCATTTTTTTGCATAGGTAAAAAAGAGAGGTTCTACCCCTCTACACTCACTTTCATTGTTGGATAAGGCAGGAAGGATGTTAGGGTCCCCGCCGCCATTTCGGCTCGAAGTTCATCGGCCAATGCCTGATTTACTGCTTTAGACACATCTTGTACTGTCCACGTTGCCATATTGGCATTCTTGACCAGAATGAAGTAGACATAGCCGGCTTTATCTTTTCCGTCTTTCAAATTATAGACATTGATCTCAAGATCATACATTTTCTTGACATCCGTTGCGGTAAAATAAGTTTCGATAGGTAGTACCGCTTTAACGATGTTGGCACTTGCCAAAGACAAAGCACTCAAATCAGCTGCAGCAAGTGCATCCGTTGCGTCAATACTGATTCTAAGCGTTGCCGCTTTGAGATTTACTTCAACATTTTCAACATTCGCACTTGCTTTAAGCGTGTCTTTAAGTGTTGATATCTGAGTTGCCGTAATCGCCGGATTCAAATCATTGGAGAATCGATTACCAAACAGAGCATTGCCTGTCTTAGCACTCGATTGATAAAGAAACCAGCCGAATATACTTGTCGGTACCAGAAATACGATCAGTCCGATGAGTAAAATCACGGATGAAACGGTGAATTTTATCTTTTTTCTTCTTTTTGGTTGTGTTTTTTGTGTCATGGATTCAACTCCTTACATCGGTTATTATACCTTGTTTTTAAATTCTTTGCATCTTTTCGTAAATAAACGATTGATCATTCTATTTATTCGGGTTTTCTTCGTGTCAATTCTGCCAATAATAGTTCATTGGTGATGACTGGATTTGCTTGTCCTTTGGTCTTTTTCATGATCTGTCCCACCAAGAATCCAAGTGCTCGATCTTTACCGTTGTGATAATCTACAATTGATTGCGGCTGTTCATCCAGAGTCTTATGGATGATTTCCAATAGTTCAACTGTATTGCTGACTTGACTGATATGAAGTCGATCGATAATACTTTGCAATGATTCCCCTTGAATTAGATGCGGAAATATTTCTTTCGCTTGTTTGGAGGAAACAATATTTTGACCGATCTTTTCAATCATTGATGCCAATGATTCCGGGGTCAATGTTTGATGTAGTTCAGCTAAGTTTTCTTGTGACACATACGCCGGTAGTTCGCTGATACACCAGTTGGCTGCCAATTTCGTGAATTTCGTATAGTTCAAAACTTCATCGAAATAATCAGAGAGCTCTTTGTTTTGTGTTAGAATCTTTGCATCATACTCACTGAGTCCGAGCACTTCGGTATAACGGATCGACCGTTGTTCCGGAAGTTCAGGCAACGATAAACGTATTTTTTCGATCCACTCCGCAGCCAAACGAATCGGCGGAATATTCGGTTCCGGGAAATATTTATAATCTACGTTACCTTCTTTTTTACGCATCATCACGGTCGATTTGAGGGTATCGTCATAACGGCGAGTGGCTTGTTCAACCTTCTCACCGGCTTCCAAAATGGCTGTCTGACGAACGATTTCGGATTCGACTGCGAGTCGAATATTATTGATTGAATTCAAGTTTTTGATTTCGGTTTTAACTCCGTATGCTGAGGTGTTCTCCGGTCTGAGTGAGATATTGATATCACAACGCATGGAACCTTCTTCCATCTTAACGTCACTGACACCTAAATAATAAAGTAAAGTTCTAAGTTTCTCCACAAATGCGACAGCTTCATCAGCACTTCGCATGTCGGGTTCGGAAACGATCTCAACCAGTGGTGTACCTGCACGGTTATAATCGATCCATGTTTCGGTCGCATAATGAAATTGTTTGGCTGTATCTTCTTCCATGTGGAGACGATTGATACGAACATCGCGTTTTCCGCTTGCCGTGTCGATCGTGACTAAACCACTCAGTCCAACAGGATGAAACTGTTGGGTGATTTGATAGCCTTTCGGAAGATCCGGATAATAGTAGTTTTTTCGATCGAAACGCAAAACCGGATCGATTGTACAATTGAGTGCCATACATGCTTTCAGAGCTTGTATAACGGCTTCTTTATTAATACTGGGAAGAGTTCCCGGATGTCCAAGATCGATTTCATTGACGCAACTGTTTTGATGTTTCGCAAAACTGACAGGTGCCGATGAAAACATCTTGGTTGTTGTTTTTAGTTCGCAATGGATCTCGATGCCGATAACGGTCTCATAGTTCATTCTTCTACCTCCCTGATACAATCAGCCAACCCGGTCAGTTTTTCCAGACCGCAGGCGATTTCAAACATGTTTTTTTCTTCAAACGGACGACAGATCAGATTTACACCCACCGGTAATCCATCGACATACCCAAGTGGTTGTGTAAGACTCGGTGTTCCCGAAAAATTGGAGATGACCATGAAGTTTTCGGCTACTAGATATCGACTCGAGAGTTGATCAAGCGTGGTGTCTTGTAATTTTGGAGCCCCGTAACCACTGGCGGGAGCGATCAACCCATCGACTCCAATCAGCGCTTTATGTAGATCTTCGACGATCAAGCGACGTACTTTTTGCGCTTTACGGAATAGTTTTTCTTGATTTTCAACAAACAGTGAGAAACTTCCGATAACGAACCGTTTGCGGATCAATTTACCAAATCCGGCTGTGCGTGAAGCGCGCATGATTTCTTCGACATCATTCCCTGCTTGTTGGACGCCGAATCGCAAACCATCTAAGTTAGAGTGGTTTGCGGTTGCTTCTGAGTTAGCAATAATATAGTAGGTCGGCAGTATCGCATTTAATAGATCTTCATTCATTTCGATAGGGACCACTTCAACCCCGACAATTCGTATCTTTTCAATGAGTTGGTTGAACATCGCTAACACATCTTGGTTTTCGATCGCTCGAACAACATTTGCGATATAACCTATTTTTCGACCAGTGAGATTACCGGTAAGATCAGCTGAATACTTTTCAACCTCTCTGAAGGAAGATGTCATGTCTTGATCATCACGTCCTGCCAACACTTCAAGTGCTAATGCAGCATCGGCTACATTACGGGTAAAGTAACCTACATGGTCAAGTGACGACGCATAAGGTATAATCCCATAGCGAGAAATTCGGCCATAGGATGGTTTTACACCGATAATACCATTAAACGATGCCGGTTTACGGACCGAATCCCCGGTATCGGTACCGATTGCGAAAGGTACTGCACCTGAGGCGACCAGCACCGCACTTCCGCCGGAGGATCCGCCGGCCATACGACTCAAATCATAAGGATTATAGACCGGTCCGGTCGCAGCCGATAGATTGGTTCCGCCCATCCCCAACTCGTCCATTGAAGATTTAGCGATCACGATTGCACCGGCCGCTTGAAGTCGATCGGTAATGGTTGCGTTATATTGTGAGATATAATTCGCAAGGATATGACTACCGGCTGTCGTTTTTACATTTTTCATATTCACATTATCTTTTAAAACAATGGGGATTCCATAGAATGGTGCATCCGGACTGATGTTTTTTAGATTTTCTACTTGTTTTTCGGTGTCAACGAAAGTGACGACCGCATTCAAAAAAGCTTGCCCTTGGTGGGCTAGTCGAAGCGCTGTATTGACACGCTCGATTGGTGTTGAAGCTTTTATTGTTTCATTGATGTTCATGTCAGATCACCACTTTCACGGTCACGAAATAATCGTTCTTGCTTTTTGGCGCATTGGCCATGGCTTCTTCGACTGTAAATACATTTTCGACCTTATCTTCGCGCATAAAAGTTGTTTCCTCTTCAAAAGGAAGGATCATTTCGCTAACACCTTCGGTATCGATTTTTTCAAGTAACGATAATTGATTTAATAATGTATCGAATTCGGCAACGATATCTTGGGCTTCTTGATCACTTAAATCAAAGCGCAGTTGTTTCGCCAACTGTTTAAAATAAGCTGAGTTGTAATGTTCCATGCTTCCTCCTAATAGGTATAGATAATTGATGGATCACCATTTGCCTGGCGCTCGATCAACGCAACCGTTGAATTGTATGAATTGATTTTTATAACCATTGAAAAATCTTTATCGGTGAAATTTCCCATCAACTGTGCCGCATATTGCGTCAACGCATGGATCTCTGTATAGGTTTTAGCCTGAACTCCAATTGTAATTCTGAGGAATCCCAGTTTCTTGTCGACATAACGTCCCTCGGCGATCACTGAAATATTCTCTGGAACGAATTCTTTGATCGCTGTTCGCAAGGTTGCGAATTGTGAAGCGGTGACGCCGTCGATCGCGTTTGCAGCATCACTTGGGAAGATCATCCATTGTTCTGCGTTCTTCGCAAACTGACCGCTACGTGCCGTGAAATAACCATCAGCGAAGTAATGACCGGGTAGTGTTGAATCAGAACGGCTGGTCGAATATAACGTTACGTAGATCGGAATCTCTTCCATATCAGTGATCGAACGGACATAACTGACTAATTTACGTCCCATATCCGATCCGTATTCATACAGTCGCTCATCACTGATCGTATAGGCGGTATCGACTCCGTTAACAGGAGTCGTTCCTGATTGATTCATCACGATCGCAAAACTGATTCCCGCTAGTTTAGAGTTGGATTGACTTCCTTTGTAAAAATTTAACTCCAACACATCGGCTACAACGACCGCATCAACGACCGAGATACTGGTTCCGGTCGGAAAAACACTGCCCTTGGGAGGATTTAACCCTTGTGCGTTTTCAGTACTTTCTCGTTTGACCAGCGATGAGAGTCGTTCATACGATAAGACTTGGCCTTCGCCCAGATAATAATCTTTTACCGGGAAATGAGTTTGACTCTTTTCTTCAAGTCGACTTCCAATTTCAAGAAAATCAGCACGGCCGAGATACACACCGTGATAGGCCCGTGTCGGAGCACTTGAAAAGGGGATAACTAATGAATATTCACCGGTTTTAGTACTGGGTAGAACGGTTACAGTGGGCGTCTCAATGACTTTCTTAGAACACCCTCCGACGACCAACAGCACTATAATCAGTGCTAATAATTTATTTTTCACTGTTCTTTACCTCCCGGAGAAATTCTTCCGCACTCATCATCGGTACATTTAATAATTTAGCTTTATCGTATTTAGAACCTGCTGCTTCTCCGACAATTAACAGACTGGTGGATTTGGATATCGAAGATGATACTTTCGCACCGGCATTCTGTAACCATGTTTCAGTCTCAGAGCGACCCATGCCTTCGATGCTTCCTGTAACAACCACTGTTTTACCGGTAAACATCGATGTCTGCTGTTTGGGTAGTGTACACACCATATTTACACCCTGTTCTTGCAGCGCTCGGACAAGCGTTTGATTGTGTTCCTCACTAAAGAAATTTCGTACCCCTTCGGCGGTGATTGGACCGATATCGGAAATATGACTGAGTGTGTTCACATCCGCCGCCATCAGTTCTTCCATTGAACCAAACGTCACAGCTAGTGTTCGGGCTGCTTTTTCACCGACTTGACGTATTCCCAATCCGGTCAATAAGCGCTCCAACGAATTATTTTTACTGCTTTCGATTGCCGAAAATAGTTTATCTAAGCTTTTCTCTTTAAATCCGGCTAAATGTAGTAATTCTTCACGATGCGTAGGCAAGGTATATATTTCTTCGACGGTATTGAGATAACCATTCAGATGAAAGGATTCCACTGTTTTAAACCCCAATCCCTCAATATTCATCGCATCACGGCTAGCGAAATGAGCGATCGATTCACTGACACGTGCCGGACAATCGGTATTGATACAATAATGCGATGCTTCGGACTCATATCGAACTAGCGGCCCGTGGCAAGTTGGACATTCCGTAGGAAATATATACGGTATTTGAGTTCCATCACGCCGTTCGGGATGACTGCGGACAACTTCCGGAATGATCTCGCCGGCCTTACGGACCGTAACGATATCATGGATGCGGATGTCCTTTTCTTTGATACGATCTTCATTGTGAAGCGTCGCAAAGGCAACTGAAGTTCCTGCTAAGCGAACCGGTTCAAGCGCTGCGTTGGGGGTGATACGACCGGTCCTACCGACAGTAATAAAGATATCTTTCAATCGTGTCGTTACTTCTTCGGCCGGAAACTTATAGGCGATCGCCCATCTTGGTGTACGTGCTGTGTAACCTAATTTCGCTTGTAGTGTGAAGTCGTTGACTTTGACAACGATTCCATCGATATCATAAGCCAAGGAAGGACGAAGTTCACTCATCGCTAGGATGGTTTCCCACACTTCATCTTTATTGCGACATACTTTCGTAAACGGATTGATTTTGAAACCTTTTTCCTGCATCCATTTTAACGAATCATCGTGTGTTTTGACATCGAATTTTTCGGGTTCCAGCAGGTAATACCAAAAGGCATCTAGCCCTCGTTTTGAGGCAATCGCCGAATCCAACTGACGGATACTTCCGGCTGCTGCATTGCGTGGATTCGCAAACAATTCCTCGTTGTTTTCGGCACGTAGATGATTGAGTGATTCAAAACTCTTGCGTGGCAGATAGACTTCACCACGAACTTCTACTTCCGATTCAATATTGATTTTCATCGGGATCGAACGGATTGTTTTGACATTTAAACTGACGTCTTCACCTGTTTCACCGTCACCACGTGTGACTGCATAAGCAAAATGTCCATCTTGATATTCGATTGACATCGCTAACCCATCAATTTTAAGTTCAAGCACAAATTCTGTGCTACCCACTTCTTTTTCGATACGATCCAAGAAAGTATCCATTTCTTCACGATTATACACATTCCCAAGACTTAACATCGGTCGTTTATGTTTGATTTTCTTAAATGCGTCTATTACAGTTCCCCCGACGCGATGAGTCGGTGAATCAAGGTCATCAAATTCAGGGTATTGACTCTCAAGCAAGGTTAATTCCTGCATACAACGATCATACTCTTGATCGCTTACCGAGGGTTTATCGTAGACATGATATTCATTATTGTAACGGTTGATCAGTTGCCGTAATTCATCGATACGTTGACGGCTCATGAGAAAGAACCATCAAATTTCTTAAGCGAAGGATGAGTGGCCATAATCTTCTTGACGCCGTTCGGATAGTCAAAAGCGATTTCCGCTAACGCTCCATCAATTTTCAAGACGATTCCTTTCCCAAAGACATCATGAATAACTAAGTCACCTTTCTTAATCGTGACTTTTGGTTTTTTGACCACTTCATCGGGAAATATCTTTCCGAAGGAAGAATCAATGAAGGGTAGTTTAATTTCACGTGGCGTTGGATGTTCAAAATTGACACCGATGTGCTCAATGGTTTCCTCAGAAATCTCATCGATGAAACGGGAACGAGTCCGTGCTTTTGTCAGCACGAAACTGAAACCTTGACTCTCGGTGAGAAATAATTTATTACGTGCTCTCGTGTAGGCGACATAAGCCAAGCGCCGTTCTTCTTCAACACCACGCTTGCCTTCGGAAAGTGCTCGTTCATTTGGGAATACGCCGTCACTCAAACCAACAACGAAGACGGTATCGAATTCTAATCCTTTGGCCGCATGAACTGTCATCAACTGAACATAATCTCCACCCGGTACATCATTGCGTTCTCCATACAGAGAAACCATCTGGAGATATTCATCCAGCGAACTTTCCGGATAGTTGTTTTGAAATGTCTGAACATCATTGATCAATTCTTTGATATTCTCTAACCGGTCGACTTCGTGATTCTCTTCGTATAAAGCGCGTAAGCCACTCTCATCAGCTACTTTATTCAATAGTTGCATCAATGTAAGTTTAGGAGCTTCACTTTTCCAATTCTCGACCATCACGCAAAAACGATCAAGATTTGTTTGTATTTTTCCACTGAAGTATTTTTCACTCAATAGTTCTTGATACATCGTGCGATCATTTCGCTTGGATGCACTTCGTAACGTATCCATCGTTTTATCACCCAAACCACGACGTGGTGTATTGATAACACGAAGTAACGCCAAATCATCGGCATGCGTAATCATCCGTAAATAACAAAGCATGTCTTTGATTTCAGCACGATCATAGAACCTCGTACCCCCGTAAATTACATACGGAATATGTTCATCCAATAAACCTTTCTCGACCGAACGGGACAGGTAATTGGAACGATATAAAATAGCAATCTGTCTGAAGTCACTCCCTAACTTATGAAGTGAACCGCATTTCTGGGCAATCCATTTCGCTTCCTGTTCTTCCGCGGGAAAACTTGAATGAGTAATCTTTTCCAGATTCGAACGACGTGTAAACAGATCTTTCTCAACCCGATATTGATTGTGTTTGATCATACTGTTAGCACCTTCAAGAATCATTGGAGTTGATCTGTAATTCTCACTCATAACGATCGTTTCCGTCGGAACATAGTCTTTCTCGAAATTCATGATAATATTGACATCCGCTCCGCGCCAAGTATAGATTGTCTGATCGGGATCTCCGACCACATATACCTGATTCTCGGCACCTGCTAACTGACGAATCAGTTTGTATTGGACACTATCGATATCTTGAAACTCATCCACGTGAATGAAACTGAAGCGACGTTGCCACTTACGAAGAATATCCGGAAATAGATCAAACATTTTAACCACAACCAACAGGAGATCATCGAAATCAAGCGCATATAGTTTATGAAGACGTTCGACATAATATTTATATACCTGCGCTTTTTCTTTTTCCCCATATAATTCACCCGCTAGAATAAACGCTCGTTCTACACTGACTTCTGCGGATTTATTATTGGAGATATAATCAAGCATCGAATTGAGATTATATTTCTGACGATCCAATCCGATTTCTTTATAAGCTTCTTTCAAAATACTCTTCTGATCATCCTGATCCAACACTGTAAAGTTGCGTGGGAGATCCATGCAGGGCGAATCTTCACGTAAAATACGCACGCAAAGAGAATGGATCGTGCTCAAATGAACACCTGATCCAAGATCTCCCAACATCCGTAGTAAACGTTGCTTCATTTCATTGGCCGCTTTATTGGTAAAAGTGATGGCTACGATCGAATTGGCAGCCACACCCAGTTCTTCAATCAAATAAGCGATACGGGTTGTCAGCACGCGCGTCTTACCGCTTCCGGCACCTGCAATCACGCGAACATAACGGCTCTTGGTGAGAACCGCCTGTTTCTGCTGAGGATTTAATAACTCTAAAAATGGCACAAAATCACCTCCCATGTATTATACCAAAAAACAGGAGGAGGGTATAGCGAACATGTAACGGTTATGCGTGTTGTTTCTATTTATGGCAGTATTTTTGTTTCGGATGAAACTGTTATGAAGCAGAAGTAACTGCCCTTTTAGGATTTAGTAACATAACTCAAAGATCAATTCGATATTTACTTTACGCAAGAGAAAATAAGTGGTTTAAATCACACTACCGTTTACAACTTCTCTGATTCATACTATAATAAGAACGCTACTATTTACGGCCCGTTGGAGAAACGGTTAACTCTCATGCCTCTCACGCATGCATTCACGGGTTCGAACCCCGTACGGGTCACCAAATGATTTAGTACCGCCCGCAAGGGCTTTTGTTTTGTCTTGAGGATTGATACTTTAATCGTTACTTCGGTAGTATTCATTTAACGAGGTCAAGCTATAAAAAAAGCTTACTTATTGTGTTTCTGACAATATCCATCACCCTTGTAGCCGCTGTTCTTTAGGGGCTTGTTGTACCTCAACGACTACGTACAAGTGAGCTCATTGCAGTTGCGGATGTCAACAAAAATGAAATAACAATGACCTTGGATATCATTTCGAGCACAAAAAAATACTACGATTATCATTGTTCTTACGATCAAAATACCGGAGTGTTAAGTATCTCAGTCGATTCCGGTATTCTATTAAGAGCGTTATTACCCAAGACAATTAAGATTCCAGCATCCAATTACACGTTGACCTCGATCAGGTTGGTTGGAACACATAAATCCGATGTTAAAGTTATTTGGGAAGCAACGTAATTGAGTAACTGAACTAAATAAGCCCTTATAAAAACAAATCCACATAGATTTTTTTTGTTATTGGAACAATTTTATCAAGATTGCTTGCATTTCCACTTTGAATAAAATATATTTAAATGAGTAAGGATAAAACGTGCATCTTTCGATCAAAGAACATTTTAGCGTTCATTAGGGGGAAATAATGAAAATAGCTATCATCATCCATTCAAAAACAGGGAATACATTGAGAGTAGCGGTTAGAATTCAAGAAAAGTTGATCCTAATGGGGTATTCTGCATCCATCGTTTGTATCCAACCAAATCATGAACATGCGACAGATATTGATCATATCCACTATACTTCCCTGATCGATGTCAGGGACTATGATGCGTTTGTGGTCGGTTGTCCGACCCACGGTGCTTCCATGTCACTTCCGATGTCAGCCTATTTGAAACAACTTCGTCGGTTTGATAATAAAAAAGTAAATTGCTTTGTTACAGAGTTTTTCCCATTCTCATGGATGGGTGGAAAACGTGCACTCACACAACTGAAATCAGTATGTTCATCCAAAGGTACTTCTGTTAATTCAAGCGGAATTATCATGTGGTCAAATCCAAATCGGAAAAGTGCGATAGAACAGCTCAGTAACGATCTTAGCCTTTTCTGAAACACATAACTATATCCATTAAAAAGCCGTGATTCTTCATTGAATTACGGCTTTTACTTATATTTTATTCATGTTATTCGATCTCAATAAAGATTTTATTCCCTTCGACATTGAGCGGATAACTATGTGCGTCTTTAACATTTGCTTTAATGAAAGCGATTTTAGCACCCCTCACGTTTTTACCTGTTGTAATGTCAAATGTCGCTCCGTGTCTTGGACAAATAATATGATTCCCGTCAAGAATTCCATCACCTAATGAACCTCCCATATGCGGACATTTATTATCTAACGCATAAAAACTACCTTGAATATTCACAACCAGAACAGTACCTGTCGCAATTTCGATTTTCTTTTTACTACCGACCGGTACTTCATTGATGTCTGCGATTTCAATATACTTCATTAGGGTCCTCCTTGTGGATCTTTATCACTTATTATTCTACTTCATCCTGATTCTATTATGGACAGTTTCGCTTATTCAGTCAAGACAACGAAAACAAAAAAAACAGAACACGCGGTTCTGTTTAGATGGGTTGATAAGCTTCCAATTTTGAAATCGCAACATTCGTACGATGGATCGTTTCTTCTTTTCCCAGAATATAAGGAATCTCAAGTGCTCCACCCGGTGTAAACTGTTTACCTGTGACAGCCGTACGGATCGGCCAATAGACCTGTCCGTTTTTGAGTTGCATGAATTCAGGTAACTTGCTTAAGCGTTCTTGCAGTTCATGAACACTTGTCCAATCTGAAATAGCTTCATATACATCCAAGGATGCATGTAGAGCACGCAAACAAATATCTTTATCCGTCTTCATTTTCTTATGGAAAAACATGGTAACATCATATTCCGGCAAGACATCGATAAAATCGACCATTTCCGGAATTTCTCCTAATATATTGACGCGCGGTTGAAGAATCTTACTGACTTCCATCAGATCACATTGACGCTGAATAGAACTCATATAATAGGGTAGACAGAGGGTATTGAATTCAGCTACTGTCATGGCACGAAGATACATACCGTTCATCCATTTGAGTTTCTCAATATCGAAGATCGCCGGTGACTTACTGATACGGCTGATATGAAAAGCCTTTGTGAGTTCTTCGAGGGTATAAATCTCTTGTTCGGTTTCCGGACTCCATCCTAACAACGCAATGTAGTTCAAAATGGCAGCCCCTAAATAACCTTTAGCCACCAGATCCTGGAAAGAGGCGTCGCCATTACGTTTACTCAATTTATGCTGCTCGTCTTTCATAACGGGCGGCAAATGGATGTAACTTGGGCGATCCCAACCAAAAGAATCATAGATCATGTTATATTTCGGAGTCGATGATAAATATTCGTTACCGCGCACTACATGAGTAATTTCCATTAAGTGATCATCGACAACATTACAGAAATTATAAGTTGGATAACCATCGGATTTCATCAGAATACTCTCATCCAAAATATCACGGTCGACTTCGATATCACCATATACTTCATCATGATAGGTTGTTTTATCACCTTCAAGTTGTATGGTTTGACGCACGACAAAGGATTGACCCGATTGGATACAGGCTCTTGCTTCAGCTAATGTGATGCCATGACACGGGTCACGAAATTTGAAAGGCGTTCCCGCTCTTTCTGCTTCATCGCGCTGTGCTTGAATATCATCTTCACTGCAGAAGCAATAATGAGCTCCGCTAAGGTCAATCAGTTTTTCAGCATAGTCTTTATAGATCGACAAACGTTCGGATTGAACATACGGTCCAAACTTCCCGCCTTTATCCGGTCCTTCATCATAGTTCAATCCGACTGAATTAAGTGTATCGTAGATGATATCAATAGCCCCTTCAACTAAACGGCTCTGATCGGTATCCTCAATTCGTAAAACAAAATCCCCGCCACTGCCTTTAGCAACCAAATATTCATAGAGAGCTGTTCTCAAATTACCGATATGCATGTATCCGGTCGGACTCGGCGCAAATCGTGTTCTTATTTTTTTCATAGGTGACCCTTCCTTCTTTGCCTATCAATTATATAATATTGTGGGAATCTTATCCACATTATCACGTAGTTATCTTGCTTTTCTTTGGTTTATTTTGTAGAATGTAAAGTGCCTGTTAAATATTGGGATGTAGCCAAGTGGTAAGGCGCCAGATTCTGACTCTGGTATTTCGCTAGTTCGATCCTAGCCATCCCAGCCATTGATAATGCAGCGCTGTGAAAACAGCGTTTTTATTTTTTTGAATCAATTTACCTCAACTTAACCGTTTCTGTTTCTGTGCTATAATAGCCTCATAAAGGAGAATGTACGATGAACCAAGTTGCCAATCATTGGAGTGATTACGAATGCATCGATGCCGGAAGCGGTGAAAAACTGGAGCGTTGGAAGGATTATATTCTTCGTCGTCCCGATCCCCAGGCGGTTTGGCCGATCCAAGGTGAAACCGGATTATGGCTTAAACCCCACGCAGTTTACAGCCGTTCTCATGAAGGCGGCGGAAGTTGGGATTTCAAAAAGAAACTCCCGGAATTCTGGACTGTCAATTTTAACGAACTTACTTTCAAAGTATCCCCGATGGGATTTAAACATACCGGTCTTTTCCCTGAACAGGCCGTCAATTGGGAATGGATGCAAGACAAGATTCGAAACGCGAACCGTGAGATCCGCGTATTGAATTTGTTTGCGTATACCGGCGGTGCTACAATGGCCTGTGCCAGTGCCAAAGCTGCTGAAGTTGTCCATGTCGATGCCTCAAAGGGCATGGTGACATGGGCCAAAGAAAATATGGTTCTTAGCCATCTAGAAGATGCGCATATACGTTTCATTGTCGATGATGTATTGAAGTTCGTTCAACGCGAAGCACGCCGCGGACGTACCTATCATGCGATCATCATGGATCCGCCAAGTTATGGTCGCGGTCCTAACGGTGAAATTTGGAAGCTGGAAGATCAACTCTATAAACTGATTGAAGCTTGTACCGAAATACTCGATCCGAATCCATTGTTTTTCTGCGTTAATGCCTATACAACTGGATTTTCCAGTACCGTACTCGCCAATATCCTTGAACTTGTTTTGCGGCCGCGTTACCCCCGCTGTGAAATCACAGCCGGTGAGATCGGTCTACCGATCGCATCACGCGGATGGATACTACCGTGTGGTATTTATGGAAGGATGGAATTGAATGAAAATCCTATTCGAAGATAATCATCTGTTGGTCGTTATCAAAGAACCCAACATTCCAATGCAGGAAGACGAGAGTGGCGATAAAGATCTGCTTAGTATCGCTAAAGATTATCTACGTGAGAAATATAATAAACCCGGTAATATCTATGTCGGTATGGTTCATCGTTTAGACCGTCCGGTCGGCGGTGTTGTCGTATTAGCTAAAACATCTAAAGCTGCTTCAAGGCTTAGTGAACAGGTACGTAAGCATGAACTCGATAAGATCTATTTCGCGGTAACGCAGGGAAATCTTCCCCGTGAACGACGTTTAGAAGATGTCCTTCGCAAAGATAAAAAAAATAATACATCCAAAGTAGTAACTGCAGATGATGCTGAAGGCAAAGAAGCCAGGTTGACTTTTGAACCGATCGATAGCGATCAACAAAAACAATTGAACTTGATTCGAATCAAACTCGAAACCGGACGTTCTCATCAGATACGCGTTCAGTTCGCTACCCGCAACAATCCATTATGGGGCGATGCACGCTACAATTCCAGTGCTAAAGCCGGTCAACAGATTGCTTTGTGGGCTGTCGCACTCAGTTTCAATCATCCTGTTTCACAAGAACGATTGAAATTCACGAGTACACCACCGAATAGTTTTCCATGGAATTTATTTGGGATCACCGAGGAATTAATAAGCAACTGAATCGCTTCAGTTGCTTTGTTTTAGGAAATTGAATAATCGTTCTTTTTGACTCTCGCAATCTTCCAAACCTAATTGATAAAGTCGCTCGAGATCTTCTTTTTTACCTGAAAAACGAGTGACTCCGCAATCTCGACTCGGCTGAAGCAGAATGACATTCCCGGTCGATTCAAGTTGTCTGACTGTTTCCATCTCACGATTATAAACGCCAGTCCGTTTACGGAAATCTTTCTTTAAGATCGGATAATTGCGATAGATCGTATCCAATAGAAACTGAGTGATAAACCCATTGGGTTTACGAACGAAATCACGATCTTTCGTGACAACCACCAACATGTGGTCACAGTTATCTTTGATACAACGATCAACCGGAACCATCGTTGTGATGCCTCCGTCCAAATATAGCTTACCGTCTATTTTGACGTTTTTACCCGCTAAAGGAAGCGTACATGCTGCTTTTAGATACTGTAGATCGTCATCCATATCCGCTTGATTCATCCAAAATGTCTCACACTTTTCTAAACTGTAAACGCCGAATTCCAATACCTGCGGAACACTTTTAAGTTTTGCGATATCGAATTTTAGTTTTTCTTTTAATACCTTTTCAAACAAGAAGTCATACCCGATCGGTTGTCCTTCGTGAAGAAGCGGTAGCAAACCCACATTATGGCGATCACAGGCAAAATCAACACTTGTATCATGCATGGCCTTTACATCTTTCATCAAATAAAGACATGCATGCAAAGCACCGGAAGATATACCGACGGTAATATCGGCTACGATTCCTTCACGTATCAACCAACTGAGAACACCGGCTGTATAAGCTCCCCTTAATCCGCCGCCTTCAAGTACTAGTCCTAGTTTCATAACTTCCCCTTTACATCAACGCACTGAATAAATTCAGTATGGCTCTTCCTAATCGAATCAACAAATTCACTTTCATCGCATCAGCATAAGTGATTTCAATACATTTTTCTTGAGTCTTCAAGAAATCATTCTTGATTGTCATCACGGATGGATCATTGATGATAAGAACTCCGCATTCAAAATGCAAATAGTAACTTCGATAATCCATGTTGGTCGTTCCGACAATCGCAGCCTCGTCGTCCGCAACCATCACTTTCGCATGAACAAAGCCGGGTTTGTATTCGAAAATCCGGACACCGTTTTTCGTAAGTTCTTCGTAATGACTTCTGGACACAGCGTGAACATACCATTTATCGGGAATATGCGGAACCATGATTCGGATATCGACCCCGTTTTTAGCGGCAATACTGAGTGCTAAGATCATTTCGTGTCCGATAACCAGATAGGGTGTCATGATATAAACATATCGTTTCGCCATATTGATCATATTCAGATGGACCGTTTCACTGACGGCTTCATCATCTGTCGGACTATCGGAAAACGGTTGTACATAACCGGTATTCTGAAAGTCGGTCAATTCATTATTTGGTGCTTTAAAGTCAAAATAATCATCTTTTGTTTTAGCTGTATAATTATAGAACTGTAAAAACATAACAGTCAAACTAAATACGGCTTCGCCCTTGATCATAACAGCTGTATCTTTCCAATATCCGAAACGCTCATAAACATTGATATATTCATCTGCCAGATTGATACCCCCGATAAAACCTACTTTACCGTCGATAACACAGATCTTGCGATGGTCGCGGTTATTCATTTGTACAGCTAAACGTAGTGTAATCGGGTTGAATACGTAACACTTGATGCCAAGTTTTCGGACCTCTTTTTCATAACCGTAAGGGACTCCCAGTGACCCTCCATCATCAAACATCACTCTGACATCGACACCGGCTTTAGCTTTACGTTTGAGTATATCTAGAATCGATCCCCACATAAGTCCCTTATGGATAATGAAATATTCAAGAAAGATGAACTTTTCTGCTTTTTCCAATTCTTCAAGCATATGTGTAAACTTGACTTCACCTATTGGTAAAAAGGTGACTTCGGTTTTTTCATAAATTGGATAGTAGGCATTACGCCATATATAGTTGGCTTGTTTCCCAAGATTAACATCGAAATTGTATATATTCTCCAATAGACTTCGATCCTGTTTGAGTACCGGGGCACCATCACTGGTGAGTTTGATTACACCGATACGAAGCGCTTTAGGTATTTTTTTACCTCCGAATAAGAGATACATGACACCTCCGATCAACGGAACCGAAAGAATCAAGACAGCCCAAGAGAGCTTATACGATGGATTTTCAGTCTTATTGACTAGGTAAACCACCGTAATAATACTTATCATGACCAAGATCGAATAAACCTGTAAGAAACGCAGGCTTAAATAATAGATCGCATAAATGATCATACTCAACTCAATCAACACGGTCATGGAGATCACAAAGGGTTTGCTTACCAAAACATGTAAAATCTTACGCATGGGATCTCCTTTCCGCTCGATGTTTCAGCTTATAACACCAACTCTTCAATAAAGTTCAACGTAATTCCTTCCACGACTTCACTTACGATAGTGATTCGATCTTTGTCGAGCAGTGTCAACGGGTGATGAGCATCCACGCCATAAACTACTTTACAACCATAACTTGAAGCGATTTCCCAAAATTCGCGATACGGATAAGGATAGCGTTTTTCACCTTCATAATCGAGTTTACCATAACGAATACCGTTTAGATTCATCTCGATCGCGATATCGTTTCGAATCGCTGCTTCACAAATAATAGCTGAAGCTTGCGTACATGCCGCACTCCATTTGCGTCTTCCCAACATAAAATAATCGGGATGTGCCAATAAGTCCGCATAGTTACCATCAAGTGCTTTACCAATTGATTGCGCATATTCCATGACATCATTATCATCACAATAAATATCATAACTATACGCATCCAGGATCTTGTTGTGTTGACCTAGTATAAGATAATCCGTCGACTTTCGTAATTCACAATAATAGTCGTTCAATTCTTCGAAATATTCGATTTCGACTCCGATACGGAGTTCGATTTGATCTTTGTATTTTTCTTTAAGTGCACGAATACTCGCTAAATAAAGCGGAAATTCTTCCATCTCCATCCGTTCGCCCGGATGATGTACGCCCGGATAAGGTGCATGATCGGAAATTCCCAACGTTGTATATCCGGCCGCAATCGCAGCTTTCACGTATTGTTCGTCATCTCCGATGGCATGTCCGCAACGATAGGTATGGGTATGATAATTAAACTTCTGCATGATTTTCCTCATTCAACTTCAAAACGATCTTAACCGCTTCCGCAACGCTTTTTACGATGTAATTCGCATGTTTCCGAACTCGTTCTTCCGCATGACTCATCGCAAAACTATAAGGTGTTATTTTCATCATCGAGATGTCATTCATCGAATCACCGATGACTGCCACATCATTAGGTTCATATTCATATACTTTCATCAGATCCAAAAGTGCATTTCCTTTACTAACATTCTTCGGCATGATTTCGATATAAAAAGGACCCGAGAAAAGAATATCGAATCGACGATCGAATCTCTTCTTCAAAAAGTCGATCGCAATATCTCGATTACTGGGGTCATCGACGATTCCGACGATCTTACTCGCATCGGCATTGGCTGGATTTTCCAACCAACTGCTGAGTGGTTCATCCACCAAACGAGTCATATCTCCATTGGCTTCGAATTCCCTAAACATCGAAAATGGATAACGATCCGGCATTGTAAAGATGTGGTTTCCGACCACATCCAATGACATCACATTAATGAAAAACGGCAGTTCTTGTGAAGCTGCTATAAGGTCCAGGACATCCTGCTTTTGAAGAGTATGATAACTGACTAATTTCTCATCGACCATGACACAACAACCGTTCATACCGATCGCATCGATTTGAAATCCAAATTGTTTCTCCAGTTTGCGGCGGTAATGGTGTTCTCTGCCCGACGCCATCAAAAAACGGACATGATTTTTATGAAGTAATTGAACAGCCGCAAAATTCTCCGGACTGACTCCCCCGGATAATTCATCCCCGTTCAATAAAAGTGTTCCATCCAAATCACAAGCGAATAGTTGTATCATAAGCCTCCTTTCCATTAGTTATCCATACGATAACCTCTAACTCACAGCACAACTTGTACATACGACTATTATACCTTGATTCAAAACCAAGGTACAGTCAACACAAGCCATGTTAAGCGCTTACTCTGTTAAATTTTTGATAAAAATCACCTTTTGTCGATCCCCTTGAAAATAGAGATCATGATCTTTCGGTACATCGACGATCTCTTTGAGTTTACAACCGGCCAATTGGCAGGTCCGATAAGAGGCTGTATTATCCGGATTACAGGTAATAATGATCTCTTTGACTTTACGTTTACGTGCTTCATCAAACATCAACATACAGGATTTCGCCGCATAGTGATGACCGCGATAGGGCATATAGACCGAATAACCGATATTTCCCGCATAGTAAAGCGTTCTTCCTGTCCCAATGCGCAAATCACATCGACCGACGATTTTTCCGCTCGCGAGTTCAACTATATCATATAAAAATGAATTTCCCCACCCGTCAGGTTCGGAATCTTTGTGTTTTCCATATTGGACTAATTCGATTTCCCCATCATTTAAGCGGTTTTTTTTAAATAATTTGAACATTTTCGGCAACCTCTTCTGCCTTTATTATACTCAGTTTAGGACGTCCTGTATATCCGTCCGATCCATAAAAAACACCTCAATTAACATGATTTAAAGGGATTCATTAACCTTGTCACGCTTACTATAAGTCAATTCGACCATCCCATCGATTGCCCTGACATTACTTAAACGTAGTTCTACTTCTGCATTATCCCCCATAAACAATGGAATCCCACTACCAAGTAATGTCGGTATAACGGTAATGATGAATTTATCGATTATCTTCTCACGCATAAACAGACCAATCAGTTTAGCTCCTCCGACAAGCCAAATATCTAAACCGTCAAGTTGTGTCAACTGCTTAAACAAGTCGATTGAATCCGCCGTGATCACTTCGATATTGGCATCGAACTCCATTAACTCAGACGCTACGACATAGCACTTTTTATCCGGATATACCCACTTACCTACTGATAGTTCATTGATCAACTGCTGATACGTGTTACGACCCATAACGATCGTATCGATCGTTGCCAAGAAAGTCTCATATCCTACATCGGGGTTTTCTATATCACCCTGTCCTTTCAACCAAGCAACAGAACCATCTTTCTTGGCAAGATACCCATCTAAACTGACAGCCGCATAAAGTATGATTTTTCTCATAACTACTCCTTTCGGTTATAAAAAAACGGGTCACCCCGTTAAACTGCGCTTAAAACTTCCTCCAACACTTTTCGAACATCTTCTTTTTCCATTGCACCTTCAAATAATTTCCGTTGACCCAAGTAGAAAGTGGGCACCAGGTAATAATCATAGGAATCAGCAAGTTCACGATTCTTCGCTTCATCGATCAAGTTGATTTGTATCTCTTTATAACGATCTTCTTTCTGTAATTCTTCCAAATATGATAATGCCTGACGGCAGTAAGGGCAAAACTTCAATACAAATAAAGTGACAGGTTCCATCAATTTCGCCTCCTTATTGTTCAATTATAACAAACATCTCGTTGCCATGCATCAGCGATGCACAAAATAGTTTCGACCTCCTTGCGAGAGCCGTCAGATTCAACTATAATTCGATGTAGAGGTACTTTATGAAAACCATCGAACTCATTCAATCCCCTAGCACCGACCCCTACATTAACCTCGGTGTTGAAGAATATCTCATGGAAACCTGCCCGGTAGATACACTTCGTTTTTATCTTTGGCAGAACGCTCATACCGTTGTTATCGGAAAGAACCAGCACGCTTACAGTGAAGTCCATCTTCAACATTTAACACAAGATAGCGGGACATTGGCACGTCGCTCCTCCGGCGGAGGTGCTGTTTATCATGATCTCGGAAACCTGAATTTCACTTTCATTGCCCCCCTAACCATCTACGATCTAAAAGCTCAAATGGAAGTTCTTACTCAGACACTGCGTAGTTTTGGGCTAGCCGCTGTTCTAAGTGGTCGCAATGATATTGAAATCGACGGAGCCAAAGTTTCCGGTAATGCATTTCTTAAACGAAATAACATCGGACTTCATCATGGAACCTTACTCGTTGCGGTAGAAAAAGATAAGCTCGCTAAATACCTGAACGTATCGGTTGCCAAACTTGAACGCAAAAACGTTAAATCAGTCAAAGCCAGAATCGCAAACCTGGTGGATCTGAATCCTGAGATCACCATCGATTTGATAAAAAAAAGACTCATCGAAACAGTAACTCAATTATATCAAAGTCCCCTCGTTGAGATCCCCTTCCCACTCCAAAAAGCCGCAACCTACATCCAAAAATTCGCTTCCCAAGAATGGCTTGCGATCAATGAGTTCAATGGCACATTACGCATTGACCATCGTTTCGCTTTCGGATCGATCCGTTGGGTAATGGATGTCAGATTGAATCGAATCATCACCAGTCATCTGTATTCAGATGCACTCGATGTCGCTTGGATCGAAACACTTCAGGATTCGGTCATCGGTATCCCCGATACAACCGAATCGCTCACTTCGCGACTTATGGAGTTGAAATTTGAGCCTCACTTACAAGCACAGTTAACTGAGATTATCCAATGGCTACAAACAACGAAAGAAGGGTTTTTATGCGAAAATTGATCATCATCGGAGGCGGTCCGGCCGGTTATACGGCAGCGATTGAAGCTGCCAGAGCTCATGCGGAAGTGTTCTTGATTGAACAAGATAAAGTCGGTGGTACTTGCCTGCAACGCGGATGTATACCTACCAAAGCGCTGTTGGAAGACGCTCATATCCTAAAAGCTGCGGCAGCACTCTTGGATACAACTCAATTAAACTACTCCGCAGTCCGTCTCTTCGAGAAAAAAGATCGACTGGTTGCTCAATTGACACAAGGCATCGAAGATCTGCTCAATGCCCATAAAATTACCTTGATCCATGATCAAGCAGTTTTCGTAAACCATTCGACAATTCATTTAAATCAACTCAACTTAGATATCGAAGCGGATGAGATCATCATCGCAACAGGTAGTGAAACTCGTTGTATTCCATTGGATTGTGATGAACCTGCTAAGTGTTGGTCAAGCGATGATGTCCTGTCAAATCCGTTAGAACCAGGGAAAAACCTACTGATCATCGGTGGCGGTGTGATTGGTGTCGAACTCGCCAGTATGCTGGCACAACTCGGACATACTGTTACGATCAGCGAAAAAGAAACTCGGATCTTGCCTACAGTCGAACGTGAACTCGCGCAGAGTCTGAGTATGGATCTGAAGAAAATGGGGATTCGCATCCTAACCAGAAATGAGGTTGGCACGATCCGTTTCCATAACAACAGCGCTGATGTTCAAGTCATTAAAACCAAGACCGACATCGAGACCTTTGATCAAGTGATCATTGCAGTCGGACGTAAAGCTGTAACTGAAAAACTGGGTTTGGATAAAATCGGCGTAGCAACAAACCATGGTTTCATTCAAGTGGATTCGCATTTCATGACATCGGTCCCTCTAATCTACGCCATCGGTGATGTGAATGGATCAGCCCAACTTGCTCATGTGGCTGCTTCACAAGCCAAGCAATTGATTGCGTTTCTGTTTGAAGCAATTCAGCCTAAACCGATTCTCATTCCTTATGGTATCTATACTCCGATCCAGATTGCATATGCGGGATTAAATGAAGAAGAAGTCAAAGCCAAACAAATCCCTTATCAAGTGTCGAAATTTCTGATGAGTGCAATGGCAAAACAGAAAATCAAAGCTGACGCACGCAGTTTTATTAAAATTATCACCGATGAGTCTCATTACATCTTAGGTGTCAGTCTGTATTGTTCCGACGCGACCGAACTGCTTAGTTTCTTTGTGTTGATGATGGAAAATCAATTGAAAGTCGAAGATGCTCAAGACTTAGTTTTCCCTCATCCGACGCTCAGTGAAGCGATCGGTGAAGTTTTAGTAAATTTAAATGGAAAAGCGATTCATACACTTCCAAAAGCTCGTTGAGTTTTAAGTCTTTCTACCCTATAATGAAAGAGAAGAACTAACTATGTTCGTATGAAGAATCCGGGAGAGACCGATAATCGGAGCCGAAGGAGAATTGCGCAACAACTCTCAGGCAAAAGGACCGGATTTGGACGAACCTTCGTAGAGCGAGTAATCCACCGAAGAAGCAATCTTAACCTTAAGAGAATCTTTCAGGTATCAAGACGAAGGCGCACATTTATTTGTGCGCTTTTTTTCGTAAAAGGAGAAAAAATGGAAAAGAAAACACCGCTTTATAACAAGCATCTTCTCTATCATGGAAGTATGGTTCCGTTTGCGGGATATCTCATGCCGGTTCAGTATGAGAACGGGATCCTGCATGAACACCGTTTAGTTCGTTCGAAAGCAGGTTTGTTTGACGTCAGTCACATGGGTGAATTGATGTTGGAAGGACGCGATGCGCTAGCCAATCTACAGTACCTTCTGAGTAATGACTATCGAAACTTGGAAATCGGTAAGATACGCTATGGTGTCTTGGTAAAACCCGACGGTACAGCCGTCGATGATCTTTTGGTGTATCGGTTGGATGAAGATAAGTATTTGTTGGTCGTCAATGCATCCAACACCGATAAAGATGAAATTTGGATTCGTGATCATCTAGCAGGAAGTGTGACACTCAGTAACTTCAGCGATGATATCGGACAATTAGCTTTACAAGGACCCAGCAGTAAAGCCATCTTGGCGAAACTTTGCGATACCCTTCCCGAAGAGTATTATTCCTTTGTGAATCACGTTAAAGTCGGTGGACTCGACTGTTTGGTCAGTGCTACCGGATATACAGGTGAAGCCGGATATGAAATCTATCTTCCGGCTAAACATACAGTCAGTCTATTCGAAAAAATCATGGAAGCCGGGTCCGACTATGGTCTTGAACCATGTGGATTAGGCGCACGTGATACGCTGCGTTTAGAAGCCTCGATGCCCCTATACGGACATGAATTGAGTGAAACGATTACCCCCTTAGAAGCAGGCTTGAAAATGTTTGTGAAGTTAGAGAAAGAAAGATTTATCGCTACCGATGCATTATCAATCGCACCGAAACGCCGTCGGATCGGGCTCAAATTGACGGACCGCGGTATTGCCCGGGAAACAACACCCGTCTATGTGGGGGATCAATGTGTCGGTACTGTTACTTCAGGAACGATGAGCCCCACCCTCAATGAAGCTGTCGCAATGGCTCTGATCGATGTTGCTTACTTGACTCAGACAGAATTTGAATTGGATGTTCGCGGAAGAAAATTGCATGCGGTCAAAGTACCGATGCCTTTCTATAAAAGGAAACCATAAGGAGAAAAAATGGAACAACTTTATTTCACAGCTACCCACGAATGGGTAAAATTCTTGGATGACAAAACAGCTTTGGTTGGGATTTCAGACTTCGCTCAACATGCTTTAGGTGACATCGTTTATGTGAATCTTCCTGAAATCGGTGATAGTGTTACTAGTGCCACCCGTTTCGGCGATGTTGAATCGGTTAAGGCCGTTTCCGATTTGATCTCTCCGATCAGCGGAAAAGTGTTAGAAACCAATGAAGTATTACTGGATTCACCGGAAAAAATGAATACCGATCCGATGGGTACATGGATCATGAAAGTGACCGGTGATTTCGATAAAAAAGGCTTATTGAGTCCTGAAGAGTACGCCGTGCTGAATGCACAGGCGAAATAATTATGGCTTCGTATACCGTAAACACGCTTGCTCAACAACAAGAAATGTTAGAAAAGATCGGTGCTGAATCACTTGATTCATTATTCACGGCCATTCCCGAAACATTAAAACTGAAGCGACCGTTGAGTTTACCACTCGCTCAAAGTGAATTCGCCGTCGCAAAGAAAATGAAAGAATTGGCTTCGTTAAACGAAGTATTCAATGTTGTTTTACGCGGAGCCGGCAGTGAGAAGCACTATATTCCCAGTGTTGTACGTCAGTTGAGTGGCCGTGAAGAATTCGTTACTGCCTATACCCCATATCAATCAGAACTCAGTCAAGGTATATTACAATCGATTTTCGAATTCCAAACAGGAATTTGCGAATTGACCGGTATGGATGCATCGAATGCGTCTGTTTATGACGGAGCCTCTGCGGTTGCGGAAGCCGTCAACATGACGATCGACCGAAAACGGAATGTTGTTTTATTGCCGGATAATCTTCATCCGCATACGCTCGCAACGGTAAAGACCTATACACGCTGGGCAAATATTGAACTGAAAACAGTAAAATCAGTCAATGGAATAATCGATATCCCCTTATTAAAAGATCTTTTAAATGATACTTCGGCTTGTTTGGTTATCCAGAATCCGAATTTCTATGGATTGATTGAGAATGTGAGTGAACTTAGCGACGTTGTTCACTCAGTCGGAGCGAAAGTGATCGTATCTTCCAACCCGATGACATTGGGACTATTAAAGAGCCCACGCGAAGCCGGTGCTGATATTGCGGTCGGTGAAGCACAACCACTGGGAATGTCGATGGCGTTTGGCGGTCCTTACCTGGGGTATATGGCAACAGTGAGTGAAATGGTCCGTCGCCTACCTGGACGAATCGTCGGGCAGTCCTTAGATCTAGATGGAAAACGGGTTTTTACACTTACCTTACAAGCCCGTGAGCAACACATTCGCAGAGAGAAAGCTTCCTCCAGTATTTGTTCAAATCAAGCTCATTGTGCCCTGATTGCCGGTATGTATCTGGCTGCTATGGGACCGCACGGATTACGAGAAGTAGCAGTTCAAAGTAGCAGTAAAGCCCACTATCTGGCTGAACAACTAAGCTTGATTGGTTTTAAATTACGATATGACGGACCGTTCTTTCATGAGTTTGTGACGGACGGACCTCTCACTTCAGTTACTGTCGAAACAGTATTGCATAAACGCGGTATCCTGTCGGGACTCCCTTTGGGTGAAAACGGAATGCTGTGGTGTTGTACGGAAACAGTGAGTAAACATGATATCGATCGGACTATATTGATTCTGAAGGAGGTCCTCGCATGAGTGAATTGATCTACGAGAAAAGCCGACCGGGACGTATCACGGTCACGCTTGATAAATTAGATGTCAACCAAGTTGACTTCAGTGATGATCTGTTACGCCAAGCACCGCTTCGTTTACCTCAAATAGCAGAAATCGATTTAGTGCGGCATTACATCGAATTATCCCGTAACGCATTTGGCGTCGATAACGGATTCTATCCACTTGGCTCTTGCACAATGAAATACAACCCTCGTTTAAACGAAGAATGCGCGGCACTGGAGGGCTTTACTCAATTACACCCACTCCAACCTATTTCAAGCACTCAGGGCGCTCTTAGAGCTATGGAACTTCTGTCAGAGAGCTTGTGTGAGATTACAGGCATGAATGCCTTCACACTGCAACCTTCCGCCGGTGCTCATGGAGAATTCACCGGTATGTTGATGATCCATGCCTATCATGCACATCGCAACGATTTAAAAAGAACGAAAGTCATTGTTCCGGATTCAGCCCACGGGACGAATCCTGCTTCAGCTGCGATGGCCGGATATCAGGTAGTGAGTGTAGCTTCTAATCCCGAAGGCGGTGTCGATCTTGATGCACTTAAAGCGCTCTTGAGTGATGAAGTGGCTGCATTGATGCTGACTAACCCAAATACCCTCGGGCTGTTCGATTCAAACATCGAAGAGATCAGTCGCTTGGTCCACGAAGCCGGCGGACTTGTCTACTATGACGGTGCCAACCTAAATGCGATTATGGGTATCGCCCGACCGGGTGATATGGGATTCGATGTCGTCCATCTTAACCTACATAAAACTTTCTCGACCCCACACGGTGGCGGCGGTCCGGGCAGTGGTCCGGTCGGATGCAAGAGTTCATTGATTCCTTATCTTCCGCAAGGTAGTTTGATCAAACATAACGGCGAACTTTCATTTGTGACAAACACTCCCGAAAGTATCGGACGTATGCGTAGTTTCTATGGAAACTTTTTAACGAATATCCGCGCTCTTACGTATATTCTAAGTTTAGGCAGTGATGGTCTAAAAGATACTTCCCTTCAAGCCGTACTGAATGCCAACTATATGATGGCTGGATTATCCGATCTTTATCCGGTATCATATCCGGGTCCTTGTATGCATGAATTTGTGATCTCCCTGCAGAAACTAAAAGATGAGACCGGTGTCAGTGCCAAAGATATCAGTAAAGCCCTATTGGATTATGGCATTCATCCACCAACCATGTACTTCCCGTCCATCGTTCATGAAGCTTTGATGATCGAGCCGACTGAAACGGAAAGTAAAGAAACGTTGGATCACGCTATCAACGTGCTAAGAGAGCTCCATGCCTTAGCCTATCGTAATCCCGAAGAGATCCTCAACGCTCCTAAGACAACCCCGATTCGACGAGTCGATGATGTACTGGCTGCCCGTCATCCGATTCTCAAATATAACTTCGAGTGAATGGGGCAACCCATTCACTTTTCTTGTTTTCGAATCACTTTACTTAAGACTTTATTAGCGTTACACTTAAATTATAGAGAAAGGGGTAATTCCTATGTCACAACGCAAATTTCCACCACATCGTTCATCTTTGGGAATAAACGCCAATGTTGCTGTTTTGTTTGTTTGGTTTGGTTCAGCCATCGTTTCTTTGATTGATCCGATTCGTGGTTTAGCTTTCCTAGTACCCTTCATCATCTTTTTTGTCGAGAAGGACAGTGAATTAGTGAAAGAACATGCGATTCAGTCGATTACGGTCGAAATTATCGGCTTATTGATCCCTCTCGCTATTTGGCTTGTTCCGATACTCGGCTTCTTTACTTGGATCTTGAGTATTGCCTTATTTATCATCGCCATCATCGCTTGTATCGATGGATGGGATTATGAAACGTATGAAGTTCCTTTTGTTCAACCACTCGCTAAAAAAATTCGGGAATTCTTAGGCGGAAAGAATAGTATCAACTCCTAAAGTGAATGTTTCTGTAAACGTTACTTTACTAACTATATGAAAAAATGGCTGATCATTGATCAACCATTTTTTATACTCCGGTGTTTCCATGAATTTTACAGTTACATATTTCTATTCACCTGTATTTGAGATAAAATGAATCTATAAAATCTCACATCGTTATGGTAATTCGTCTTGTGTAGATATTGAGTCAATCGAGTAGCAATCGTTAGCTGATTTAGATTTAGGTTCGATAAAAATTAATTGTGGAATGGGGGACTGACATGGATCAAATCACAAAAAAAATAGATAAAATCACTTTAGCGGCCTTGGTTTTTACACCCCTCGTCATTTTCCCTTTTTCAATTGATTTCGATTATTTTTATGAACCAAAACTTTATATGCTTCTATTCCTTTCGATTTGTTATCTTTTACTCATACTGAAATATCGTAAACAGATATCTTCATTGATTATCTCAGATAAAATTAACCTATTCTTGCTTGTTTATTTTATCTTACTTTGTATTTCGGTTCTCTTCGCTTTGGATAAATCGATAGCGATCCAAGGACGGATATTTCGCAATGAAGGGCTCATAACGATCATCATGTATTTTCTACTGTTTTTAGCAGCACGATCCATAAAAAAAATAAATATTCACTTTCTAAACTACGTTTTATTATCAGCCTTGATCGTATCTGTTTATGGGATTCTTCAATACTTCACCATTGATCCCATTGTTCGCGATGCAACACGTGTCATATGGCCAAGTAATATTGCTTTTTCAACAATAGGTAATCCAAACTTTCTAGGAACCTATTTGGTATTGATGATTCCAATAGCTGTTCATTGTTATGTGATTGAGAATAATTATTTTTCTTTATTCGTTTTTACCTCTCTTTTTACATGTCTATTGGTTACGATGACACGCGGAGTATGGCTTGGTTGTCTATTCTCAATGTTTCTTTATTTCTCACTCCTTTGGTTTAATCGAAAACGATATACAATCAATGTTTCCAGAATATTTATCCTTTTATTATGTATGTTATTATCTGTCATAGTTATTAATATCGTATCCTCAAATGAACTTTTCAATCGTTTCTTTTCCATCAGAAGTGAAGTTATTTTGTTAATCAATAATGAATCCACTACGAATATTGGATCTTATCGATGGTTTTTATGGACAAGAGTGATTGAATTAATAAAACAGAAACCATGGTTTGGCTATGGGATTGAAAATATGCTGATTCCTTTTATGAATGCCTATCGAACAGATATCGCAAACATCTTAAAAGTTAAAATCGCTTTTGATAAAGCCCATAATGAATACTTGAATATCGCTGTTTCTTCTGGGATTCCTTCACTTATTGCCTATCTAACATTTGTGGGTCTGTGTTTGCGAACAGGCATCCTTCGGTTAAAAGAAAATCCCGTCTATATTGCTTTATTCGCTTCTGTCATCGGTTATTTAGTACAAGCCACATTCAATATCAGTGTTGTATCGGTTGCTTATGTATTTTGGATCTTCTTGGGTCTGCTTGTGGGAGGTACATCGAAATAGTCTATATTGAATCGATCAATTCCACTATTTCAATCATTACAGTTCAGAATATACTTTCAGATAAAACATTTATTCACAGAAAATAAGACTTGGCCTTATTTTCTATCTTTTTGAACTTCATTTCTTTATAATATAGAGGTAAATGAAAGGTGATTTCTAATGCACACATATTTTGCAACGATTACTTTTTTATTCGGATGTATCATTGGTTCGTTTTTAAATGTATGTATTTACCGTATACCTCATCATGAATCCATTGTTGTCGGTTCATCTCATTGCCCCAAATGTTCAACACCCATTCGGCCTTATGATTTGATTCCTATCCTAAGTTTTTTATTCCTGAAAGGGAAATGTCGGACATGCAAAGCGAAAATTTCGTTACGATATCCGGTCATTGAATTTCTGACCGGTTGTTTATTCTTAGGTGTATTTCTAGTTTACGGTTATAGCGTTACTACCCTTTTAGGTCTTATCTTCAGCGCCGTTCTGGTTATTATCGCCATGATTGATTTTGATACGATGGATATTTATGATACCTTCCATGTAATCATCATTGGCTTAGCGTTGATCAACATTCTTCTGCTTAAAGCAAATTTAGTTGATCATTTACTCGGCGCCCTCATAATCAGTATTCCGTTTTTTATTGTTGCTTATATAACGCAAGGTTTAGGCGGCGGGGACATTAAACTGATGGCTGCCGGCGGACTATTTCTTGGCGTGCAATCGATCGTCGTAACTTCACTGATTGGAATCATCTTGGGTGGTCTAGCCGCATCTTTCCTTCTTCTCTTCAAAAAGAAACAAGCAAAATCAATGATGTCGTTTGGGCCCTTCCTTTGTATCGGACTTTATATCGCCTTCCTTTTTGGCACAACAATCTTTCAATGGTATTTCTCCCTCTTTAGTTAAACAACGCTATTTGAACGATTCATCTTATTTTCATTCTTCCTGCTTGACACATTTACATCAGTTACTTGTTTATATATCTAAATCAAAGTTGACTTGAATTTCCCTTGCTAAACAAATGTAATCAACTAAAAGGACAGACATCAAAACGGTGTCTGTCCTTTTTCCACGGATCGCATGAGAAAGAAATTCTATTTGATATTTCTACATAAACTTCAATCGATCATTGGAAAATCAGAATTGTTTCTATATGGCTAGGCTTGATCAGTCTTTCATTCTTGATTAGGGTAACGGTAATTCTAGTTGAAGTCATTCCACCTGCCGGAGTATCCTTCACCATTACAATTACGGTGTTGGTGGTAGTATCTGACTTTTTGAGAGTGATGATTTTCCCATCGCTTGTCACCTCATACGTCTTACGTAGTGTTATCAACGCATTAGCAAGCGTTCCTGTAGCACTATAGTTGTAGAGTACCTCTATCTGTTGTTGCGCACTGACATCTGTTGCATTCGTTGTCAGAGACACCATATTAAGTTTTGTTGCCATCAGAAATGCGGGAAACAGCGAAACTGAGACAATCGTTAAAACAACGATAATGATAACTACTTCAACTAACGTTATTCTTGTTTTCCGATGTTGATATTTCATTTTTCACCTTTGTCTCATATTCCTGTTCTTTATCTATTTTATGCTATTTCATTGATAGTTACAATTGACTCAGATTATAATCAACTCGCTTATGTTCATTTAACGAAAAAATAATGACTGTGAATAATATTCATTCATTATTTGTGAACTCTAATCTTAAATAGTTTCGATTAATTGTCTATCTGGTTTTATAGAAAAGGATGGAAGTACATTTCCATCCTGAAAACTAAAATTAACTTCAATTGTTTTATCACAAATCGATCATAACTAAATTATGGTTGAGGTTTATATTTATTATTCAAATAAGTATACATTGCATTAGCATTGTCAGATCCGGTAGCTTGCCGATTATTAAAAACAACAAGTTCAGCAACTGACAGATTACTATCAAAATTAGCCTTAAAATCTGAAAACTGCATCACCGAAGTAGATGTAAAACCAGTCAATGTCGTTGCATCGGCATTATCCATTTTGATAGATAGTTGATTCTGCCATATATCAAGCTTAATCACTTTCCATAATCCATCTCTGTATGTATCATCTACTGTGGTTACGGTTTTAGTATCAGCAGCGGATGTAGAGTTTAAATACCTCACTAAGGTAAGTTTCCCGTCAACGTCTGTACTGAGAACCCATCGATTACTTCCACCTGCAGTGGCTTTAGTTTGGAAGATTATTGTATTATCAGGATAAGCAGGGTCAAATTTCGCAACCAGATACACAGTCATATCCGCGATAGACCCAATGTTGGGAGTAGTTGCTGATTTTAAATTCATATTCGTTCCACCCGGAAATCCCAATGAACCCTGAATGACACGGGCTGTTGAATCGACTCCTAAGGTATATTGGTAAAAAATTGGCTGGCTACTATTCGTTGCTTGTGTAAGATTAAGCGCCGAAGGACCTAGATCATTCCATTGCTTAATATAATTGTAGACCAATCCTGAAATGGTAGCACTTCTTGCTTGTACAGTATCATCTTTATTAATATAACTTGAATCAAGATGAAAAATCACATTATCAACTAGAGGCATCGACGAAATATACACTGCGTTACTCTCAACAGATGTTCCCATCTGTCCTTTTTCACCAACCGGTGTAACAACCAATTTAACAAACTTACCTGCATAACTGGCTGGTATCGATGAAATCGTTCTTGAAGTATGATCCGGAATTATTTCATAGTTATCAGGAAATGTTGGAGGATTGCTCGGAACATAGTATCCTGGATTGGAAATGTACCAGTAATACAAATATCGAATTAAATATCCGGGGTTATTAACAACCAACTCATTTCCCAAATCAAGGGACAGTCCAGTCATTCCGATTTTCGGATATTTTACTACCGTAGAATTAGAGAAAGCCGCGATGGAAACTCCACTCGTAATCGTAGGAGTCAAAAGCGCAGGTGGTCGTGTTTGAGCAAGATATGTTTCTAGTACTTGATCAGTTGTGACACCTTGTTCTAAATGGTATACGACGACATTCCGTAAATTAGTTCCTGTAAACAACGTAATCGTACTGCTTGTAAGACCCGCAGGCGCCGTACTATTTTCCAAATCACCCTTCACACTAGCAATCTTATCTTCAATTTCTTGTTGGGCAAGGAAGGCGCTTTCTGTTATGGCAGTGGATCTGTAGGTTTGAATAAATACCGTCGAAAACATGCCTAAAAAACCCACACTTATAATCGCAAAAATCGCGATGGATAGAATTACTTCTATTAAAGTGAACCCGCTTGTCTTTTTCTTCATATAATTCCCCTCTAGTTGACAACTTCAGTTAATTTAGGTCCTAAAAATTGCCATAGATCATTCGTAATCGACATTTGAATTTCAGTAAATGATAATCCCAATTGATCTGCATTGGTCGCATAAAAGACACGTTGAGTTGGAATATTAGTTGCATTCGCAATAAACGTGATCTGTGATGCGGATACATCCGTCGCAAACGAAACAAGATAATTTGATACAAAATCCGAGTTACTTAACTTCTCTCCCATTAAACCAACATACGTATTCGATTGGGATACACTATAAACATAACCAGGTGCACAATTGGAACTCGAAGAGGTAAACGTACAATTATTGATTGTTCCATCCGCATCTAGATAAAACTGATCCCATGTTGTTTGATCCTTCCATCTATTGCATACACCATTTTTATACCTTGTACATACTCGCTCAGTAGTACTTGTATTATCCATGGAAGAATGATTTGAATCACCGTCTACTAGTATAATCGTATAATTTTTAACAAGTGTATCCGAAGTAGCACTTGCTATATCGGCTGTTTGTTTATCAAGTAATTCATAATAGGCTCTGCGAAGTCCATCTCCAGTATTAGTATTACCACTTGCATTCAATCCGTTTATTTTATCTATTAATGTGCTTTTTTGAGTAGAATCTTTGATATTATAAAAAATACTTGGTGTTTTCGCATAACTTGAGAAAGGGACTAAAGACATATTGATAGAAACATCCATATTCGTATTTTGGGCAAATTGTGCAACAAGTAATTTGCTTTGATTTCTTAAAACACTGATACGCGAAGGATTGTTTGAGGATACATAATCGTTCGGGTCAACTAAACCCGAACCCATACTGCCGGAAACGTCAAGAACCATTGCCACATTGACGACCAACTTAAAATTCTCATAAGAATATTGTTCCTCACGATAAGCAAGTGCTCTAGCCGGATTGGTTAATGTGCCATAATTGATAACTTGAAGTGAATTCAAAGCTTCATATCCACTCTTAATTTCATAACGTTTCACAGAACCATCTGCAGTAAAAGATTCTAGATACATTCTTAACGTGTTATCTTTCGATAAATTGTTTGTTTTTTCAAAACCTATATTGAAGGTAATTCCCTCATAAGGACCTGCCATAATTTCTTGAACATGCGTTGTACTTGTAGCGTCCCACTTATAGTTGATCAACATTGTATGGTCACTGTTTAATCCGATATAGCTCCACTCAGGATCCAGGTACGTCACATCAGGAACAGCAAATAAGGCACGCGAATAACGAACCATACTATTCGTTTTTTCCATAGCTAAACGTACATCCGATTGAACCTGATAATCTTTGGACGTTAATTGAAATACATCAAACCCATAAAACAACAAACCGGAAATCATTGATAAAACTGTCCCCAAAATTGCGAGGACAACTATTACTTCCAAGAGTGTAAAACCTTTTTTATTGATTGTTCTCATTGCTTTCACCTCGTTTTCCTGTTATTCCCAATTTTGAATTTGTGGATACTCAACCCGGAAATTCATCTTGATAACTCTTACTGTCGTCGGCTTTTCAGCCAAATGCCCAGTTGATGTTATCAATACCCATCTTTCGTTAGCTAGTATATAACTACTGACTACAACATCTACATAACCATTATCTAAATCTATTCTATCAGAGAGTGGTGTAACAGTAATATTTACTGCCTTATTGAAATAATTTGTTAATAATGACTTGTTATCTTGTAATAAAGCACCCATTGTAACGTCAACGCCCGCTATAGCCACATAATGTACTCGAATAGATTCTTGTTGAGACCTGGCTTGTGCCATATTACTTGTAAATAATGTAAATATCGCTACAGATAGGATGCTTAAGACTATTAATACCAAAACGACGAAAATCAAACTGACTCCCCGTTTGTTCATAATGTTTCTGGATCGTCTCATAAGAATCACCCCTTTGTCATATATTTATAGGTATACTTGTTCAACATAATTATACACTAGAAATAGAAAAGCGCAATTATCTTGATTATCAAACATATTCATAGTAAAATAAACAAAAAATGTAATTTTACTTTTGGGAGTGTAAATAATTTTGTGTTAATTTTTTTGGGAATGGCTAAGATAAATGCTTTATTCATATCTTCTTTCAAACATTCCGGCTAATTTAGGATAAGCCAACTCAAATCTCTTCATGATTCGGCTGCCAAGTTTCTCGTTTTGGATAGTAAACAAGTTGACCAGAAACCTCTCAGCGGAGCCTTCATTCGGAAACTGCTCCTTCTTCTTGATTTGCCGCTTCAATTG